>JAOUJR010000312.1 GCA_029883145.1 Nitrospirota bacterium | reverse complement strand
GATTCATCACCATCCTTTATCCGTCGTGCAAGGGGATATGTGCCTGCGGCAATTCCTCTCCATGAAGAAGGTCCTGAAGTTCTTGGATGCGGTGCTGATATCAAAAACGCATTTACTCTTACGAAGGGAAGCTTTGCGATCCCGGGTCAACATATCGGGGATATGGAGAACTATGAAACATTGCTGTTTTTTGAAGAGAGCCTTAGAAATCTTAAAGATGTATACAGGGTAAAGCCTGTTGCACTTGCATATGACCTTCATCCAATGTATCTCTCTACACAATGGGCTGAAAAACAAGAAGGCATTGAAAAGATTGGCATCCAGCACCACTATGCCCATATCGCATCTGTGATGGCTGAGAAAGGTATTAAAGATGAGGTCATAGGCGTCTCTTTTGACGGGACTGGTTATGGCATTGATGGAAACCTATGGGGCGGAGAATTTTTAATTGCTGATATTGATGGATTTAAGAGGGCAGGTCATTTTCGTTACATGCCCCTTCCGGGAGGAGAGATGGCGGTCAAAGAGCCCTGGAGAACAGCGATAAGCTATATTCATGATATTGCTGGAGATGAGGCACAGCAGTATCTTGAATCTATCGGCTTTGTGGAAAGATACGGTAAGGAAAGAGTTAATGGTATCCTGAAGATCGTTGATAAAAAACAATTCTCTCCTCTTTCATCAGGTGCAGGGAGGTTATTCGATGCAGTTTCAGCTATGCTCGGCCTATGCAATAAGAATACATTTGAAGGGGAAGCAGCAATTGCACTCGAATCCATTACAATGCCTGATATTAATGATGATTATCCGGTTGATATAAAATTCAAGGAGCCTATAGAAGTTGATTTTTCACATACTATCTTGAAGATTATTGATGATTTACTCAACGGACAGGATAAAGGAATTATTTCATCGAAATTTCATAATACCGTCGCTACTGTTATTTTTAGAGTGGCGCAAAAGCTTTCTTCTTTGTATAAGATAGATGATGTTGCATTAAGTGGAGGGGTATTCCAGAATATGTATCTCCTCGATATGACCATTACTAAGCTTAAATCAATTGGAATGAAGACTTATATAAACGAAAAGGTGCCGAGTAACGATGCAGGTATATCCCTTGGTCAGGCATATATTCTCAGAGAAAGGATGAAGTAAGCAAAATGAAGAATCAAGATATTCCCGTGAAGATAAAAAGCCTTACGGATTCAATTGGCAGGCCGTTGAGACTCATGGAAGTATGCGGAACACATACTGTTGCAATATTCAGGCATGGTATAAGGGATATCCTGCCAAAAAACATTACTCTCCTGAGCGGTCCGGGCTGTCCTGTATGTGTTACCCCGGTAAAGGACGTAGAATCTGCTATTGTTCTGTCAAAGATGAACAATGTTGTCCTTACTACATTTGGTGATATGATGAGGGTGCCTGGAAATAAACAGTCTCTTAATGAGGTACAGGCAGAGGGAGCTTCTATAAGAGTTGTGTATTCGCCAATTGATGCATTAACATTCGCAACAGACAATAAAGAGAAAAAAGTTGTTTTTTTTGCAACAGGATTCGAAACAACTTCACCATCAGTTGCAGGAACTCTTTTCGAGGCAGAAAGGGCTGGGGTTGATAATTTTTATATATACTCTGCACATAAGACTGTGCCACCTGCACTTAAAGCCCTGCTGAGTTCTGACGATGTAATGGTTGATGGTCTTATTCTTCCCGGACATGTGAGTACTATTATTGGAAGTAAGCCATATACATTTATCGCATTAGATCATAGAGTGCCATCAGTTATTACAGGTTTTAAGGCAGAGGATATCCTTCAGGGTATTATGATGCTCCTTGAACAGATTGCATCAAAGAGATCAGATATTGAAATTCAGTATAAAATGGCGGTAAAAGAGGATGGGAACCAAAAAGCGTTAGCCCTCATGAATGAATACTTTGAACCATGTGACGCAGACTGGAGAGGAATAGGAACAATACCACAAAGCGGACTGAGTTTGAGAAATAAATACAGTCATCTGGATGTGAAGAATATATTCCATCTTGATATTCCTGAATACGAAGAGCCAAAAGCCTGCCAGTGTGGCTCTGTTCTCAGAGGCGTAAAGATACCAACAGATTGTCCTCTCTTTGGAAAGACGTGTACACCTGAAAAACCTGTTGGTGCGTGTATGGTGAGTACTGAGGGAAGCTGCGCAGCGTATTATAAGTATGGGATGCACAGGTAACTAATTCTCACCATCTTTTTGAGTAATTTCATGTATTTTCTTTTCTAAACCTAAGGCTTTTTTATTATGCTAAAATATCTATTGGGTAAAAGCCTGAGGATAGTCGAATAACTACTGAGTGTAGAGGAATATTTTTTGGAAAATTGAGGAGAAAATGGAGAGGATTCTTCTTGGCCACGGAAGTGGCGGAAAAATGATGTACCAGTTAATAAGGGAGCACTTTGCCCCTGAGTTTGAGCTTAAATCACTGAATGACTCTGCTGTTCTTGAGGGGATAGATAATGGAAAGATCGCATTTACAACAGATTCGTATGTTGTTTCACCGATATTCTTTCCGGGTGGTGATATTGGAAGCCTTGCTGTGTACGGCACGGTGAATGACCTCTCGATGGTGGGAGCAAGCCCTCTTTATATTACCGCAGGGTTTATCCTTGAGGAAGGGTTTCCAGTCGAGGATTTAAAGAAAATTCTTTCATCGATGGCAGATGCTGCAGAGAAGGCAGGGGTAAAGATAGTCGCAGGAGATACAAAGGTCGTAAACAAGGGAAAAGCTGACGGGATTTTTATAAATACTTCAGGGATTGGAATAATTGAAAATGGCGTTGATATATCACCTTCAAAGGTTATGCCGTCTGATAAAATTATTTTGAGCGGACAGATTGGAAATCACGGGATCTCTATTATGGCAGAAAGAAATGGTATCAGTTTCAATC
>JAOUJR010000023.1 GCA_029883145.1 Nitrospirota bacterium | reverse complement strand
CATTGTTTAAAAGAATTTCACCTTTTATCATTTTGCTTTTTGGACTTTCTTTGAGTAGTTGTTTGCAGAGCGCAGCACAACCAACAGCAAAAGTTGATACAGGCCTTGAACAACAATTGCCACCCTATAGCGGACCAAAGGCTGCAGCTGCAGTATCAAGGTTCGACTGGAAAGTCGGCGCCCATGGGAGCAGTACAACGACGATACGGGGCATGAGGGATGAACCCATCACAATAACTCACGAACATTCAGGTATCATGGGCGGTCTGAGAGATATGCTCACCACAACCCTTGTACAGAGCAAAAGATTCAGGGTTCTTGAGAGACAGGAACTCGGGGCGATTCAGGAAGAGATCGCACTCGGCGAACGGGGCTATGTTGAAAAAGAAACTGCTGTGAAGAAAGGCAAAATAAAAGGTGCTGAACTGCTCGTCGTTGCAGCAGTTACGGGATGGGATCCTGGAACTTCCGGTACCAAAGGTGGCATAGGAATTGGAGTAATCCCTTTCATTGGAGGAGTAGGTGGTGGTATAAAAAAGTCCACTATGGCTATGGATATCAGAATTATTGATACTGCTACTTCAGAGGTCCTTTCAGCGACAAGGGTTGAGGGAGAAGCTACTGATGTAAACCTTGGCTTTCTCGCTGGTGGAATTATTGGGGATGTCGGACTTGGCGGCGCACTCTCCACATATGCAAAGACACCTATGGAAAAGGCCATCAGGACATGCATCTACGAAGCTGCCAAATATATCATAGAAAATACGCCAAAGGATTACTTCAAGTACTGAGTATGATAGTTTAAAGGAGATACTCTGCGAGGTTTATCTTATATTTATTGAGGTCCAGGACTTTTATAATGGACCTCATATATCTTCCTGTTTCATCTTTTTCAGCAAGGTTCACCACAGGACCTCGAACCTTGTTCTCCTTGCTGTCAATAATGATTAAGACCCTCGGCCTGTCTGTAAAGACTGCATTACTCTCATACACAAGGCCGAGTTCTTTTGTGTCAAGCATCACGAGTGTCCCTATAGGAAATACACCAACCATATTGATAAAAAACTTAAACAGCAAGGGGTCAAGATCAACGCCTGATCTCTCCATCATGACACTGAGGGCCTTATCCGGAGACATTGGAATCCTTGAATAGACTCTTGAGGACGTCATTGCGTCAAACTGATCTGCAAGACAGACTATTTTCGAGTAGAGGTCAAGTTCCTTGTATTTTCTTACCTGCGGATATCCTGAAAAATCGATGTTTATATGATGCTCAAATGTAACAATAACAGACCTTATTGCAGTAGCATCAAAACTCCTTAACTTTAAAATTGCAAACACTCCCCAGATAGGGTGCTTCCTTATGAGTTTCCATTCGTCTTCATTAAAACTGGTTGGCTTATTGAGCACATCCTGAGGAATCTCAATTTTTCCTAAGTCATGAAACAGCGATGCGAGTCCAAGCTCTGTAAGTGCCTTCCTGTTGAGTCCCAATCTTTGACCAAGGGCTATTGAAAGGATACTCACATTCACTGAATGATGATAGGTGTAGTCATCATAATTCTTGATTGCAGTCATGCTGAGGAGCACCTGCTCTTTATCAAGTAACTGGTCGACTACGGTCTCTACAAGCCTTTTCGCTTTCCGTATGTTCACTTTTTCCCCTGATCTGACCTTTGTGATAACCCCTTTCACATATGAAACAGCATTAAAGTATGTCTTTTTTATTACTTTTCTGACATCTGTCTCTTCGCCAGTCCCTATCTTCTTTAATCTATCTATCTTGATGGTATGTAATGCGTCAATCTTTTTTCCCATTGTCTCGTAGGGATCCTCTGAATAACCGGATGCGATAAATGCTTCCAGGAACACCTGGATTTCTTGAGGTTTCACGATATCCTTAAAAAGGATACTCCCGATTTCCCTCTTCTTGAATTCCTTCACGAGAAAGTCAAAATTAAGGAGGTATTCGAGGGAATAACGTATTCGTACACCGTTGATGTAAAAGAACTCGCCGATAAGTTCAAGTGATATGGTCCGCTCCGTCTCTATCAGTGTGTTAACAAGCATAATGAATTTCTCTATGGCTGTTCTCACCGCAATGTTCGCAGGGTCATGAATGAGGGCTGTTTTTAATATAATAGAGAGCTGATTGATAACATCCTTACCCACCAAAAAAACTTGTTTCTCTTCTTTAATGGCCATATTCAATTCTCTTAATCGCAGTGTTTGAAAACTCTCTCAAGAGTTCATTATGGGAGTCTCTAAATTGGGAAAGAAAAGGAAGCGCATCTTTATTGCCGAGCAGACCGAGACAACATATTGCACATGCCTTGTTTTCATAATTTTTTGCCCTATTGAAGAAAGATTTTTTCTTTAATACACTTATGAGAAAGTTAAATACTTCCTCATCTTTCCATCGCGAGAGAATTTCATAAAATTCTTTTTTCTCCTCAAACGGTTTGTTGTTAAATGCCTTATTGAATATTTTTTCAATGATTGTCTTTTTGGAAACCTCTGAACCAATGGTACTCATCGCCCTTGCAGAGGCAATTCTCACCTGCATATCTGGATCGTCAAGACACTCTCTGAGGGTCTGAAAGACTCCCTGTCCACCAAGTTCACCGAGCGTCTTGATTACTTCCTTTCTTACCCTGATATCATCGTGCTTCACCGTTTTCAGGAGAAAGTCAATTGCCCCTTTATCACCAATATTTCTCATGATATAAATAATGTTCCTGACCACAAACCATCTCTGGTCATCAAGCCCGCGTGCAATTGCCTTAATATCCTTTTTCCCAAGTATAATAAGCGCCTCAATAATTATTTTCCTCACACGTATTGTTTTTAAGTCTCCAAGAATCTTTATGAGTGGAGATATTGCGTTTTTATCAAGCAATTCTACAAATTCTTTAAAACTATTTTCTTTAATTTCTATACCACTTTCGAGCACCTCGCCGAGAATGCTTATAATCTCTGCATTTCCAGGATACAGGAGTATCATTCTCATGTATTTCTTTACCGCTTCCGCTGATAATGGACTGTTGAGCATCTCTTTTGCTTCCTGCATTATTTTTAACACCACATCTATGTCTCCCTGCTTCATAGAAAACTTGATAGTCTCTTTCAGGAACATCAGGGCATCTTCAAGGATAGAGCTCGCTCCCTCAGACTGGTAGAGGATTTCAAAAAGGATTGTCACCAGTTTATCTGTTTTATCAGCAGAATCTTTCTCCATCTCTGTGAGGAGCATCTGTAAATCTCTATCGGTAATGGGAATGATGGGAATGTCTTCTATGCTCTCCTCTTTTATTATCTCAGTATACGCCTTCATAAGCCTGTCGGCATCGGTCACCTCTTCTTTTACCTTATTTGAAACCTTCGACTCATAATCCTCTTCGTCAATGTCAATAAGAAATGCTTCATCAACAACATACCGTATATTCTCAAAATCCTTCTCCCATAAGAGAGTAACCACATCATCATCTACCATTTCCCTGTCGAAATCGAATGCAATAATTTTCAAGAACTCCTCGAGTTCTTCTCTGAGCAGTCCTTTCTTAAATGAGATCTCCCTCAAACCATCTTTGAAGAAAAAAAAGGCAATGTTATCTTCTTTTTCAGGATTATAATATATCTGTTCTGTGTCGTATGAAATACTGTTCTGATTTACCTTCAATGTAAGATCATCCTTATAATCAAAATAGTTCTGAAACAGGCCATATAAATCTTCAAGTGTTTTAATATAGATAGGATTGTTCACAGGATACATTCTAAATGCCTTTTTGGCTTTTATGATGTTCTGGAGGACATCTTTTACTTCTTTACTATCTTCAGACATCTCCATATATAAAAACTACCACACTTTTTTTGATGGTGTCAAACGTCAGATAAGAAGTATTCTTCTTTCTCTGGCAAAGTTCCTGATAATCATCGAGGCTTGATGAACTCTTTGAAGCCTCACATTTCTCCATCTGATTGCCTGTATATCACTATGCGGGAACTTTTCTGCCCTTATCTCTGCCTGTGTCTTTGTCAGCTCATGGTAAATCGCTTTGAGAGAGTCATCATCAAGTGATTTCAAAAAAATAGGATTAACTGTCAAATAACCCTCTGCGATATCATAGGTAACTGCCTTGATACTTTTTCCCCTTATTGTAGGCATTAACTTTCCCTTTTTCTCACAAATAACTTCGAGATGAGGACACCCACTTCATAGAGAACGATCATCGGCACAGCCATCAGAGTCTGGTTAAATATATCTGGTGTTGGAGTAAGGATCGCAGCAGCAATAAAAGCAATGAGAATCGCATATTTTCTGTTCTTTGCAAGTGTCTTTGGGGTAACAACACCTATACGTGTAAAGAAGATTATCGCAATAGGGAGCTCGAAAATCAATCCAAATGCGAGTATAAACTTAATACAAAAGTCAACATAACTCCCCACTGAAATCATCGGGGTCATCGAGCCTGTTTTATAGGTGAGAAGAAATCCCAATGCAAAGGGGAGAACCAAAAAAAAACAGTAGAAAGCACCGACTATAAAAAATACTGAGGTAATCACTACAAAAGGGATCACATATTTTCTTTCTTTTTGTACCAGGCCGGGGGATACAAATTTCCAGAGCTGTAAGAAAATCACGGGCAGAGATATCATCAGGCCTGTAATCATTGAGACTTTCATATGCATCCAGAATGCTTCTGCAGGGGCAAGGAATACAAGCGGGGGAACCTTAATACTTTTTTCTGTCATCAATACAAAAGGCGGTGAAAGCGTAAATGAAATATCACTTCTCATTGGAAGGGTTAAAAACTTAAACAGCTCTTCGGAATAGAAGAAGGCCGCAATAAATCCTATTGCAAAGGCAATGAGAGCAATAGTGATCCTTTTTCTCAGTTCAGAAAGATGCACGGTAAGCGGCATCTTACTGTCTTCCATTTTGACCTTCTTTCTTTTCCTCTTCCGCACCTTTTATAGTTACATCAGTTTTTGGCTCTTTTTTAGAAGAGATATCTATAGAGTCCTTAAATCCTGTCTCCACCTGATCCTTTACCTCATGTAATGACTTCTTTAATTCAGCCCCTTCCTTTACCACCTCTTGAATATCAGAGGTATCTACGCTCTCCTTAAACTCAGTCTGTACCTGTTCCTTTACATCCTGTAACGACCTCTTTAATTCGGCAAGCCCTTTGCCAAATGCCCTGCCTAATTCAGGAAGTCTTTTTGGTCCGAAAACAAGAAGGGCAACGATGAATATTACTATTAACTCCTGTAAGCCAATATCAAACACTGCACCACCTATTCCTCTTCATATACTTTCTTTATCTTTTTCTTTTCATGTGGGAACAAAAATGATACCGAGAGCATTATCCTGTATTCAGGGCTTGTACTCGTGAGACCAAACCCTAAACCTAAAGTCGTATAAATCATGTCTGTAGTCAGTATCCTGTAACCAATCCTCGCCTCTGTTGAATCAAAGTGGTGAGAATCATGGCTTTTTTTAGCTATTAATTCAGCAAGGAATTTAAAATTATGTGAAGCTGCAAAATCCAATCCTGCCAGAAAAGAGAATTCATCGTTCTGTCTTCCTGTACCAGGTCTTTGATAAAACAGGTTCATATGTCCATTCACTGGGCCTACCCTCTTACTTGCAATAAGGCCGATGCCAAACCTTCCATCTGTACTGAATTCATTTCGTCCTGATGAGAGAGAGACGGTCACGATATACGCAACAGATGGCCCATATTTGCCCTCATCAAAAAACCTGTGTTTAATCCCAAAGGCATTATCTTCAAACCCATCTACTGTGTCAGCCCATTTATGTATATAAGGGACTGTCATATTAAACTCAATGTTGTCTGTAATGCCATATGCTCCCTTTAAAATAAATCTGTAAAAATCTGGCTCCATTAATATTTCAGCGCCTGTGGAAATTGCGAATTTGCCTTTTGGAAGACTTTCAGCACTGAAGGTTGAGAAAATCCCATAGGGTTCTGTAGGCTGAAGACCGGTTACGTCAAAACTATAGGAATTTTGGTGTAAAAAGAGGAGTAATAGAATAATAAGGGGCAGAAAGTATTTTTTCATTGCTAAAAAATAACAAAATAACATTGAAACTGTCAATGAGTTAAACGCCTTCCATCGTTAAAAATGTTGACAAAGTCTCACTCCTAAAAATATAATTACTAAACTATTTACCTCGGCAGTTATCATACATTGAGACACACGAGGGTTACAGGAGGCAGCTATGGCAGAAGGTATACATGAGGTCAGTTCAGCAACTTGGGATAACGATGTGCTCAAGTCTCAAGGACTTGTGATGATTGATTTCTGGGCTGCATGGTGCGGTCCTTGCAGGATTGTTGCTCCCACAGTTGAGGAGTTAGCAAAAGAGTACACTGGGAAAATAACAGTCATGAAATTAAACACAGATGAAAATCCAGATATTGCAAGTAAATATAACATTATGGGAATACCCACCCTGATGTTTTTTAAAGCAGGTCGCAAGCTTGACCAGATAGTAGGTGCTGTCCCGAAACAGCAGCTCAAGGAAAAAATCGAATCTCTTCTTCACACATAATGGAGTCACCTATAACTGTTATTTTAAAAAGTATCACCGGACTTCCCGTCAGGCTTTTTTTTTCTCGTGAAAAAAGAGATAAATATTTTTTTTTAACTCTCCTCTCCATAATTATTATCTTTTCTTTTTTTTCATGCACAACAAAAGACAATGGAGGGGCAAAACTCGAGTCTTCACACATTGGAAGAACAGCACCTGAATTTACACTGAATAACATCAACGGAAACCCGATGAGCCTCTCGGACTTTAAAGGCAAAGTGGTCCTGATACAATTCTGGGCAACATGGTGTCCTTTGTGCAGAAATTTTATAAGAGATTTAGGACCTGTGTATGAACAATACAAAGGTAAAGGGTTTCACATACTCGCCATCTCTGTAGATACAGGCCAGGATATCAAGAATAAAATAGCTGCATTCGCCGTTCAGCATAACATGAACTACCACATCCTTCTTGGAGACAAAAAAACAGCCTCAAGCTATAGCGTGAACGGTATCCCGACAAGCTTTCTTGTTGACAAGGAGGGGCGGATTAGAAACTATTACCTTGGATATCAACCGGAATTCTCAAAGGAATTAAACAAAAATATCGAGGAGCTTCTCTAAATGTTTGAAACACTCAATAACAAATTAGAATCCATATTCAAAAAATTGAAAGGGAAAGGCCTTTTGAAAGAAGAGGATGTTGATAGTGCACTCAAAGAGATACGGCTTGCCCTTTTAGAGGCAGACGTCAACTTCAAGGTAGTAAAAGATTTCATTCAAAAGATTAGAGAAAAGGCTATAGGCAAAGAGATTCTCGAAAGCCTTACGCCCGGGCAACAGGTAATAAAAATAGTAAATGAAGAACTCTGTGAACTCCTTGGAAAGACAAACAGCAGGATACAGCTATCCCCTAATCCTCCGACTGTCATAATGATGGCAGGGCTCCATGGCTCAGGAAAAACCACAACAGCTGCTAAATTAGCACGGATATTCAAGAAAGAAGGCAGGAGACCAATGCTTGTGGCAGCAGACCTGCAGAGACCTGCTGCAATAGATCAGCTTGTGACACTCGGTTCTCAAATAGATGTCCCTGTCTATCATTCGAAACAATTACATGATCCTGTAACCCTATGTGAGGAATCAATAAAACATGCGAGAATTGAAGCACGGGATATCGTCATTCTTGATACTGCAGGAAGACTTCATATCGATGACTCACTCATGACCGAGTTAAGAAAAATAAAGGAAAGAGTCCAGCCAAAAGAAGTGATCTTTGTCGCAGACGCAATGACAGGACAGGATGCGGTCAATATCTCAAGAAATTTTAATGAGCAGATAGGTATTGACGGGATAATACTCACCAAGATGGACGGAGATGCAAGAGGTGGGGCAGCACTCTCAATAAGGTCAATCACCGGGAAGCCGATAAAATTCATCGGCGTGGGAGAGAAGATTGACATGCTCGAACCGTTCCACCCTGAAAGAATTGCCTCAAGGATACTCGGGATGGGCGATGTGCTGAGCTTAATAGAACAGGCACAAAAATCATTTGACCAGAAAGAGACTGAGCAACTCCAGAAAGTGATAATGGATGAATCTTTCACATTTGACGATCTTAAGGATCAGCTCAAAAAACTACGCACTATGGGACCATTAGAAAACATACTCAGCATGATACCCGGCGTGAACAAAATTAAAAATATTGATGTCGATGAGAGGGAATTTATTAAAGTAGAGGCAATAATTAACTCAATGACAAAGAAGGAAAGAAAGAATCACCACATCATTAATGGAAGCAGACGAAGAAGAATCTCCATGGGAAGCGGGACAACTGTCCCGGAGGTGAACAGGGTCATAAAGCAATACATTGAAATGAAAAAAATGCTCAAGATGTTTAAAGGCAAAAAAGGATTCAAATTTCCCAAATTCCTTCCTTTTTGAATTACCATCCCTCTTGACACGACATGGAGTTAATTGGTAAATTATTAGCACTTGAACACTGAGAGTGCTAAAATGATCACATTGGATGAAAGAACAAGAAAAATACTTCATGCAGTTGTCGAAAATTATATAAACTTCCCTGATCCTGTGGGATCAAGGACTGTGGCGAAGGGGTATCCTTTCGGCCTCTCCCCTGCTACTATCAGAAACATAATGGCTGACCTTGAAGAGATGGGCTTCCTCTTGCAGCCCCATACATCAGCAGGTAGGGTTCCGACAGACATGGGTTACAGATTTTACGTGGAATCAATCGTAACCGAAAGTTCCTTTTTACACAAAGAACCCTTCCGGGAACTTTATAAACGACTTGAGACCCTGAAGGACAATATAGATATCCTTTTTAGCGAGACCACAAGAACCATTTCTAAGTTATCCCACTATCTCGGGATTGCCATGTCTCCAAAGCCGGATGTAACAACTTTGAATAAGATTGAACTTCTTAAATACAAAGCTGACAAAATAGCTGCAATTCTTTTTACTGATGAAGGTCTGATTAAAAACAAAATTATATCAATTGGTGCTGAAGTTACCCAGAAGGATCTCAACAGGATTGCGGGATACCTTAACTCGGAATTCTCAGGACATACATTTGATGAGATCCGGCAGAAAGTCATAAAAGAGATGTCAAAAGAGAAAATTATGTGTGATCGCCTTATTTCAAAGGCTCTCAAAATCTGCCAAGAGGCTTTCTATTTTCTTTACGGTGACCTTTTTATATCAGGACTTTCAGAGGTGCTGGAACTGCCTGATTTCACTGACCTTAATAAAATAAAGGAACTCTCAAGGGCAATAGAGGATAAACATACGATAATAACGCTCCTCGACAAGCTCTCGGAATGTAATGGTGTACAGATAATAATCGGCTCAGAAAATTCGATGGATGAGATGAAGAAATTAAGCGTCGTGGTTTCTACGTATAAAGAAGGCGACCGACCAATCGGTGTTGTCGGGATAATCGGGCCTACAAGAATGAACTATTCAAAGGCTATTTACATTGTTGATAATACCGCAAAGTTCATTACAAAAATGCTTGCAGAACGATAGGAGGAGATTTGAAAAAACGTAAGCTTAATGAAAATCAACTCATTTCGGATAAAAAAGAAGCCGAGGTAGAAAGTACTGAAACTGCTCATGAATTGCCCGTAGATGAAAAAGACCAACTCCCTACTGAACTGCAAGAGATAAATGATAAATATGTACGACTTTATGCTGAATTTGAAAATTATAAAAAAAAGATTAATAAAGACAAAGAAGAACTCGTACGATATGGAAATGAAAGTCTTATCTTAGATCTCCTGCCTGTCATTGACAACCTTGAGATGGCGTTGAAACATTCTTCACAAGATCAAAACACAGGGATCGTGCAGGGAGTTGAAATCACGCTGAAAGAATTTCAGCGGGTACTTGAAAAATTCGGCCTCAGTCCTATTGATGCGGCAGGTAAACATTTTGACCCTTCAGTACATCATGCCATGACACAGGTTGAAAGGGATAACGTCGATGAAAAGACTGTGGTAGAGGAGTTCAGGAAGGGATATATGCTCTGGGATAAAGTATTGAGACCATCACTTGTAGCGGTTTCCAAAAAACCTTTTAAAGGTCAAGAAAAAACAGACGAACAATTAGAAATCATAGAGGAGGAATCTTGATATGGGAAAAGCAATTGGAATAGACCTTGGAACGACTAATTCTGTTGTATCCGTAGTACAGGGTAATGAAACTGTGGTTATTCCAAACCAGGAGGGAAGCAGAACAACGCCGTCCATTGTCGCTTTTACAGAGAAAGGTGAAAGGCTTGTCGGTCAGATATCAAAAAGGCAGTCGATTACAAATCCTGAAAATACGATATTCTCGATAAAGAGACTTATGGGAAGGAAATATAACACACCTGAAGTTGAGCACGCAAGGAAAAGACTTCCCTACAAAATTGTCGAGGCATCTAACGGTGATGCTCATGTAGAGATAAGAGGCAAGAAATACTCTCCGCCGGAAATCTCTGCAATGATTCTTCAAAAACTCAAACAGGCTGCTGAGGATTATCTCGGGGAACCAATAACAGATGCAGTGGTCACCGTACCTGCTTATTTTGATGATAGTCAGAGACAGGCGACAAAAGATGCGGGAAAGATTGCGGGACTGAATGTCCTGAGAATCATAAACGAGCCTACAGCTGCTTCACTCGCATATGGTATGGACAAAAAGAAAGAAGAAAAGATAGCAGTCTATGACCTCGGAGGCGGAACATTTGATATATCCATACTCGAAATCGGGGAAGGAGTCATCGAAGTAAAATCAACAAATGGAAATACCTATTTAGGTGGTGATGACTTCGATCTCAGGATTATGGACTGGATGGTCGAAGAATTCAAGAAAGACCAGGGGATCGACCTTAAAAAAGACAGGATGGCACTGCAGAGGCTTAAGGAAGCTGCTGAAAGGGCTAAAATAGAACTCTCAACAGCACTGGAGACAGAGATCAACCTGCCATTTATCACCGCTGATGCATCAGGACCCAAACATCTCCTTATGAAGTTATCGCGGTCAAAACTCGAACAGCTTGTTGGTGATTTTATTGAACAGTCAATAGGCCCCTGCAGAAATGCCCTTTCTGATGCAAACCTTTCTTCATCAGATATTGATGAAGTCCTGCTCGTAGGCGGTCAGACAAGGACTCCAAAGGTCCAGCAAACAGTGCAGAGTTTTTTTGGTAAAGAGCCAAATAAGACGGTAAATCCTGATGAGGTGGTTGCTGTGGGAGCAGCAATTCAGGCTGCGGTTCTTAAAGGAGATGTAAAAGAAGTTCTCCTTCTCGATGTCACTCCTCTTTCATTAGGTATAGAGACACTCGGCGGAATCTTTACAAAAATCATTGAAAGAAACACCACTATTCCGACAAGGAAAAGTCAGATATTCTCCACTGCAACTGACAACCAGCCTGCTGTTTCCATAAAGGTCTTCCAGGGAGAAAGGGAGATGGCTCCAGACAACAGACTCCTTGGTAATTTTGAGCTTATCGGTATTCCACCTGCGCCGAGAGGAGTTCCACAGGTAGAAGTAACATTCGATATTGATGCAAATGGGATTCTTCACGTCTCTGCAAAAGATCTCGGTACAGGTCAGGAACAGTCTATACGAATCACTGCTTCGAGTGGCCTGAGCGAGGATGAAATAAAGAGAATG
>JAOUJR010000022.1 GCA_029883145.1 Nitrospirota bacterium | reverse complement strand
AGTCCTGCATTTCTGACATCTCCAACATGTTGAATGTTCAAAACCTCTTTAAGCCACGTTTCCAGAATCTCTATTTTCGGTTGGAGGTTTTTTACTACCTTTTCTTTCTCAAATAAATCGAGACAATCGAGAGCTGCTACACATGCAAGGGGATTTCCAGTATATGAATGGCCATGAAAGAATGTTTTTAAATCTTTAAACTCTCCTAAAAAAGCATTATAAATCTCATCTGATACTATCGTTGCTGCAAGAGGCATATACCCGCCGGTGATGCCCTTTGATAAACATATTATATCGGGCATAACATCTTCGTGTTCGCAGGCAAACATCTTTCCAGTGCGGCCAAAACCTGTTGCCACCTCATCAGCAATCATCAGGATATTGTACTTGGTGCATAATTCTCTCACACCTTTAAGATATCCAGGAGGGGAAGTTATCATACCGCCTGCCGCCTGTATCAGAGGCTCGATAATCAGTGCAGCAATCTTGTTTGAATGGGATCCTAATATTTTCTCCATCTTTTTAAGACACGCAAGCTTACATCCCGGATATTCTTTACTAAGCTCACACCTGTAGCAGTAGGGTGAAGGGGTTTTGTAAGTCTTGAATAAAAACGGCCCAAATGCGTTATGAAATATGTCAATCCCACCAACACTCACTGCACCAATTGTATCACCATGATATGCATTGTGAAGGGAAACAAAAGCATTCTTTCCATCAACTCCCTTGTGCTTCCAGAACTGGAATGCCATTTTAAGGGCAACCTCAACAGCTGTTGAACCGTTATCAGAATAAAATATTTTTGTGAGGGGGGGATAGGAGGGTATTGGAGATAACTTCTGGACTATCTGTACAAGTTTTTCTGCCAGTTTTATTGCAGGCACATTACTTAATCCCAGCATTGTGCTATGTGCAATATTATCAAGTTGCTCCTTTATTGCATCATCTATTTCCTTTTTCCTGTGACCGTGAATATTCACCCAGAGCGAAGAGACTCCATCGAGATACCATTTGCCATAAATGTCTTTTATAAAACAGTCTCTCCCCTCGGAAATAATAATTGGCTTGTCTTCAAGCCAGTCTTTCATCTGTGTAAAGGGATGCCAGATATTTTTTTTATCAAGTTCTTCAAGTCGCCTGTTTTCTTCAAGGATACCCATTTTTCATTCCCTCAATATAAACTATAATATACCTAATTTAGCCCTAAGTATTCTCTCAATCCCTGCATAATCCTTTATTAATAAAATATCTGTAAACCCTGGATCCTCGACCATTTTCCTGACTGAATCTGCCTGTCCAATCCCTAGTTCAAACATAAGGTATCCACCTTCTTTTAAATAATTCTTTGCCTCCGGGATTATAATCCTATAATAACCAAGTCCATCTTCCCCTCCATCCAGCGCCTCTACCGGCTCCCAGTCTTTAATCTCTGGTCGTAAATTTTTTATCTCATCCCTTCGGATATAGGGAGGGTTTGAAATAATAAGATTAAAAGTGATGAGTGAGGGGTGATGAGTGATGAGTTGTGCAATTGGTTCAAATAAATTGCCTTTTAGGAAAGTTACATTTGTGATACCGTTTATTTTTGCATTTTCTTTTGCATAGTTAATTGCAATCTCCGATGTATCAGTACCATACACATATGCATCAGGAAATGCTCTCGCAAGTGCAAGGGTCACACAACCGCTGCCTGTACATAAATCTAAAATATTCAGTAATGAGTGAGGGGTGATGAGTGATGAGCCTTTGTTTTTATTTGTAACTTGTAATTTGTAACTTGTAACTGTCCTTATTGCTTCTTCAACTAAAAGTTCCGTCTCAGGCCTTGGGATAAGAACACCCTGACCTACTTTTATTTTCAAACCATAAAACTCTACATATCCGAGGATATAGTGAATCGGTTCTCTTTTCGACCTTCGGATGAGGAAGGCAGTAAGCTGTTCCTCCTGTTCCTCTGAAATAATGGGGTTGTCTTTATAAAGGGCTGTTCTATCTCTTTTCAGACAATGTGCAACAATGAGTTCTGCTTCTCTGATGGCATCATCAATCCCAAATCTTTCCAGAAATTCTCCTGCTCTTCTCATCCTATCTATTGCATGCATTCTCACATCTCTGTATCTGTACCTTTAAAATCACAGTATAGCATAAACCTTTCTGAAACTACGCAATACCCATGCCATGCAATGAACGCTTCACAATACTGTGAATCATGTTGGCCAATGACTTTTCTCAACTCCTTTGCTATACTTGTAATTGCTAACAGACTTTTCTTAATTACGTGATAGTAACAATAGGTCATGGAAAGGAGATAACCATGGAAAAAGGAACCAATCTTACAAAATATGCTGTACCAATTGAAAAACTTCACTGGACCTGCCCTGAGGAAATATTTCAATTCACCTGTACCGATGATATCGAGCCCCTTAAGGAATTCATGGGACAGGAGAGAGCCCTTGATTCCATCAACTTTGGTTTAGCCGTAGAAAGATCTGGGTATAACCTTTTTCTGACTGGGCTGACAGGAACCGGCAAGGGAACCACCATTAAGACATGCATAGAGAAGTTCATCGCGGAGAGAAAGGAAGAGGGAATAAAGTATCAACTCAATGACTGGTGCTACGTATTTAACTTTTCTGACCCGGACAAACCGCGAATCCTCAATCTATCACAGGGTCTTGGAAAGACTTTCAGCATCCATATGGAGGAACTGCTTAAGAAGTTAAAAGAAGAGATACCAAAGAACTTTGGCAGTGAAGAATACAATAAAAAGAAACAAGAGATCATGGAAAAACACCAGAGGAGATATCAGGAAGCCATGAACGCTATGGACAAGGAAGCCGCAGAAAAAAATTTGATGATACAAATCTCTCAAATGGGAGCTGTTGTTGCCCCTCTTGTTGAAGGAAAACCTATGTCACGGGAGGAATTTCTTTCCCTTCCTGAGGAAGAGAGGGAGGCAATTGAGGCGAAACGTCGCGAAATGATGAAAAAAGTTGAGGATACTTACACCCATCTTCGTGATCTTGAAAAAGAGATTGGTGAGAAGATGAAGGAGGTGGATCTTAAAGCCGGGGAAATTGCAATCTCCCAGCCCTTCGAAGATCTCTTTAAGACATATAAAGAATTTCCAGAGGTAATACTTTTTCTCAAAGAGGCACGTGAATATACCCTGACGAAATTGGATTTATTTATCCAGCCTCTATCGCCTCCCCAAGCCCCTGGCTTCCCATCGGGGCCCCAGGGAGACCCGTTCATAGCTTATAAAGTTAATTTTTTTGTAGATAATAGTTCTATAAGCGGCCCTCCCATCATTATTGAACCCAATCCAAACTGGTTTAACATGTTCGGCAAGATTGAGAGAAGAGCTCTCATGGGGACTTATATGAGTGACCAAACTATGATCAAGCCCGGCGCAGTTCAATTAGCCAACGGTGGTTACCTGATTCTTAATATCCGGGATGTTTTGCTCAACCCGGGTGTATGGGAAGGATTAAAGAGAGTTATTAAGACCAAGGAGGTACGTGTAGAAGATCCAGGGGAACAATTTGTTTTTTTTACACCTCAAGGTATGAGGCCACAGCCAATACCTGTAAGTTTAAAAGTAGTAGTCATGGGTGATGATTACCTCTATCAACAACTGTCCCAGTATGACGAGGATTTTTGGGAGATGTTCAAGGTAAAGGCGGATTTTGACTATCAGATGCCGCGTTCAGACGAAAATTTAAAGGCTTTTAGCTGTTTCATAAGGACATGTTGTGACAGCGAAAAGCTCTTACCGTTTGACCGGACTGGGGTAACCAAAATCATAGAATATGCAGCCAGGGCTGCTGGACATCAGGAAAAGCTCTCTGCCAGATTCGGCCCGTTAAAAGATTTACTCGTTGAATCTGATTATTGGGCACGGCATTCCCAAAGTACCATGGTAACCGGGGAACACGTAGAGAAAGCAGTGAAGGAAAAAATACATCGCCTTGACCTCATAGCTGAGCACATCCGACAGATGATAACAGAGGGCACCATCATGGTCGATGTTGAGGGGGCCGTTGTGGGTCAGGTCAACGGACTTGCTGTCTTTGACCTCGGAATATTCAGTTTTGGCCGTCCTTCCCGCATTACTGCCAAGACCTTTTTGGGAAAGCGAGGTGTGATTAATATTGAAAGAGAATCGCAACTCAGCGGCCGTATTCATGACAAAGGTGTACTTATATTATCGGGATTTCTCGGTTGGAAATATGCCCAGGATAAGCCTCTTTCACTTACAGCGAGTATCTGTTTTGAGCAATCCTATTCTGGCGTTGAGGGAGATAGTGCGTCTTCTACAGAGCTTTATGCTATTCTTTCCAGTCTCTCCGACTTTCCTATCAGGCAAGGGATAGCAGTTACCGGCTCGGTAAATCAAAAAGGTGAAGTCCAACCTATTGGAGGGGTTAACCAGAAAATTGAAGGTTTTTTTGATGTATGTAAGGCAAAAGGGTTTACAGGTGAACAGGGGGTTATGATTCCCTATCAGAATGTCAGAAATCTAATGCTGCGCGAGGATGTGGTAAAGGCTGTGCATGAAGGCCAATTCCATATTTATGAGGTAAAAACCATCGATGAGGGTATTGAGATCTTAACAGGTATACCCGCAGGCGAAAAACAGACGGATGGAGCCTATCCTGAAGATACTGTAAATTACCGAGTAGATAAGCGCCTCAGGGAATTAGCTGAAGGGTTAAAAGGATTTTATGGCTCTGCATTTGAAACTGTTTAATTATACTCCTTTCTTTCTCTTATGGTTGTAACCGGTATCGGACAGTGTTCTCTTGATTATCTTGCTCTCGTCGATTCCTTTCCTGAAGCTGATACCAAAAATGAAGTCCTGCAATGGGAAGAGCAAGGCGGAGGCCCTGTTGCAACTGCACTGGTAGCACTTTCAAGACTTGGAATCAAATGCAGATTTCATGGAATTATTGGTGACGATCTTGCAGGCGAAAAGATAAGAAAGTCTCTTATTGATGAACATGTTGATGTAAAGGGTCTGTTAAAACGGGATAGCGTTTCTTCACAATTTGCATTTATTATTATCGAAAACAGCGGCAAAAGGACAATATTCTGGAAAAGGCCCTCTGGTGATGAATTAAGACCTGAAGAACTTGGTGTAGATTTTCTGAAACACTGCAACTTTCTTCTCCTTGATGGTCTGATGAAAGATTCTTCACTCTATGCAGCAAAAAAAGCAAAGAGTATGAACATTCCTGTAATGCTCGATGCAGGAAGAGTGCGTGAGGGCATGCTTGATATAGCAAAGTTCTGTGATTATGTGGTTGCATCTGAAGAATTTGCAAAAGACCTCGGATGGAGTGAAAATCCAGAAATCTTCTGGAAAAAGCTCAAAAAACTTAGACTAAATATCGTCACAATTACTCTTGGTTCAAGAGGGAGTATCACATTTTTAAAGGACAAATATTTTTATATTCCAGCTTTCAGGGTTGAAACAGTGGATACAACAGGAGCCGGAGATGTTTTTCATGGTGGCTATATATTTGGGATTCTGCAGGGATGGAATATCATGCATACAGTAAGGTTTGCTTCTGCCCTTGCCGCTATGAAATGTACAAAGGTAGGCGGAAGGAGTGGAATCCCGAGCCTGAATGAGGTTCTTAAATACTTAGAAGAAAAAAGAACATTTTGACAGTCAAGAGACGTCTTTGTTAAGATTCAGTAGAAATAAATGGACCCATACATAAAAAGAAAAATACTAAAAAAACACGGTACATCTTTTGAAGAAATAGAAGACTATATCGCTATAGAAAAAAAACTTATAGTTTCTGTTAACGGAAAAGAAATGATAAGTCTCTATTGCACTCCTTCGATGATAAAAGAACTGGTGACAGGTTTTTTTCTTACTGAAGGGATATTCACGGATAAGTTTCTAATGGATAAGATGAAAATAGTATATGGTGAAGAGGTTATGATTGATATCCCTGTTGATAAAGATATTTTCAAAGAAGGGATGGTTCCCTCTCGATGCTTAGGCGGGGTCACTTTAAATAAAGAAATGAATTATGAAAAGGTTATAGATGACTTTTCTATTACGGCTGAATCTCTTAAAACCATTTTTAATGAATACCATCGGAAATCTGAGCTCTTTAAGCTCACAGGTTGTTTTCACAGCGCAGCGCTTTCAGACGGAGAAAGAATTCTTGTATTTGCAGATGATATAGGCAGACATAATGTAGTTGATAAGGTAATAGGTTATTCCATTCTCGAGGATATACCTCTTTCAAAAAAATTGATGCTGGTGAGCTGCCGCCTTTCCTCTGAGATTGTTTCAAAATGCTCAAGATTTGGTGTCTCTATAATAGCAAGCAGGGCTGCTCCCACAAGTCTTGCAATTGATATATCAGAAGCCTGTGGAATAACACTTGTAGGGTTTATGAGAGGCGATCGTATGAATGTTTATACTCACACGCAAAGAATTATTCAGTAAAATTCTAAATCCTAATACCTAAATTCTAAACAAAAACAATTCCAGATGTTTTAACTACTTTGAAATTTTGTATTTTGAACATTTGTGTTTGTTTGGAATTTAGAACTTCAAATTTAGAATGTTAATTATTGTCTTTACTTTAGTCCATATTTCTGGAGCCTGTGCCTGAAGGACCGGAAAGACAGATTAAGAAGCCTTGCTGCATCGATCTTTACGCCGTTTGTTTTCTCGAGTGCTTTGAGAAGATAGTTTTTCTCGATATCCTCTATAGTCTTATCAATATCCATACCGTCTTCGGAAAGTTCCGGAAGGTTTTTTATTTCACCTCCATACCCAAATTGAGTTATTTCAGATGGCAATTCTGCCGGTGTGATATCTTCTCTATCTGTGAGAAGGACTATGCGTTCAATAACATTTTCAAGTTCCCTGACATTTCCCTTCCATGAATAGTCCATGAGCATCCTCATGGCATCTGGTGTAATCTTTAACGGACGGTGAGATGTTTTTCTTAGGAAATGCTCTGCGAGTAACGGGATATCTTCCTTTCTTTCCCTGAGAGGAGGCATATATATAGGGACTACATTTAACCTGTAATATAAATCTTCCCTGAATTTTCCTGCTGCTATTTCTTCTTTTATGTCTTTATTCGTGGCCGAAATAATCCTCACATTCACTTTTATATCAGTTGTCCCACCTACACGTCTGAATGTGCCGTTCTCAAGGACTCTGAGAAGCTTTGCCTGAAGGTTAATGGGCATCTCGCAGATCTCGTCGAGGAAGACACTCCCACTGTCAGCTACTTCAAATAATCCCTGCTTATTATACATTGCACCGGTAAATGCACCTTTCATATGCCCAAAGAGTTCTGATTCAAGGAGTCCTTCAGGGAATGTCGCACAGTTTATCGTCACAAAATTCTTTTCTTTCCTTTGGCTGAGGTTATGCAGTGCAGTCGCCACTAATTCTTTACCTGAACCGCTTTCACCAATTATCAGGACATTTGAGTTGCTCTGTGCAACTCTGGGAATGAGCTTAAACATCTCTTGTATTTTCGGGCTTCTCCCGATAATATTTTCAAGTGTATATGATGTCTCTACCTTCTCTTTTAAGAGTAAGAGTTCTTCTTTCAGCTTTTTCTTCTCAATTGCCTTCTTTACCACTAATCTAATTTCATCTATATTGAACGGTTTAGTGATGTAGTCATATGCACCTAACTTCAGTGCCTCAACAGCTGTTTCTGTTGTCCCGAATGCGGTAATCATAATAACAAGGGTATCAGGAGAGAGTTCCTTTGTCTTTTTTAAGAGTTCAAAACCATCAACCTTGGGCATCTTCATGTCTGTGATTACAAGGTCAAAGATGTCCTTGCTTATATATGACAATCCTTCAAGTCCGTCAGATGCAGATAACACATCGTAGTTTTCCCCCTCCAAGAGGATCTTAAGCACCTCACGCATACTCTTTTCATCTTCTACGATGAGTATCTTCCCTTTATAGCTTTCCATCTGTCTTTGGTAGTATAACCTTAAATGTGGCACCAACACCAGGGCTGCTGTTCACGTGGAGCATTCCTTTATGCTCTTCGATTATTCTATATGCTATCGCAAGTCCAAGACCAGTGCCGTGTTCCTTGGTAGTAAAAAAGGGATAGAATATTTTTCCGATATCCTTTTCATTTATTCCGGTCCCCGAATCTTTAAAAGTTATTTCTACTGCACTGTCTGAGCTTATTGTGGAGACTATAAGTTCACCGCCTTCTGGCATTGCCTCTACTGCATTGAGGCCGAGGTTCCAGAATACCTGTCGCATCTTCAACGGATCTGCATTGACCTCGAGCTTGCCACTGTATCCTTTTTTGATAAAGGTATTGCCTGTGTTTTGTTCCACGTTTCCCAGAAGTTCTATGGTTTCATCGAGAATTCCATGAAGTTCAACTCTTTTAAATTCAGGTGGTGTAGGACGTGAATAGGTAAGGAAATCAGTAATGATACAGTTAAGGCGTTCCATCTCTTTCAGGGCAATATCCATGAGCTTCTTTCTTTTGCTTTGGGGTATTGTATCCTCTTTGAGTATTTCTATGGACCCTTTGAGAGAAGCAAGGGGGTTTCTAATCTCATGAGCAATATTAGATGAAAGTTCTCCTATAGCTGCCCATTTTTCTTTATGTTTCATCTCTTCTTCAAGCCGCTTCAATTGAGTGAGATCCTGGAATATTCCTATAAACCCTGTATCCTTCCCACTTATATCTCTCAAAGCAGTGATAGTAAAACCTATCACTTTCAGGTTCCCTTCAACTTTTATTATCTTTTCCCTGCGGCCAACAACAAAGGGAAACTCAAAGAACGGAAGGGCTTCATCTATCCCTCGGCCCATGATGGAATCTTTCTGAACACCGGTAATCCTTTCAGCAGAACGGTTGAAAACTAACACCTTACCGAGGATATCTGTGGTAAACAGACCTCCTGGTAAGCTCTCTATTACTTCCTTATTGAAAAATTCAAGGTCTCGCAGACTTGAATCCTTCTCCTCAAGTTTTTGAGTTGTTTTCTCAAGACGTGATGAGAGGTAACCACTGAGGTACGCAGTGAGATAAAAGGAGATTATATGAATAAAAATATTATAGAGGTAGTCTACTACCTCAACTACCCCCCCGCTCCTAAGGGGCAGTAAACTGTGGAACTGAAGATTGATAAGCACTCCGTAAAAAATACTGCTGAGTGTCGCAATAATATAACCCGCCCTCTTATTTAATACGATACTCGAGGATATTACGGTAAGTAAAAGTGAAAAAGAAAACCAGCTATCAATTCCTCCTGTAATGAAGATGAGTATTATTGACAAAATCACATCAAGGACTAACTGGGTATAGGCAAATGCAACGAGTTTCTTAATCCTTTCAAATAAAACCGAATAAACAATTGTGAGGGCATACAGAGAGATAATGAGATATGAGAGGGCATGGGCATAGGGAAATTTTTCATATCCAGCCTTCAACAGGAATGATGAGCCAAGGAGAAGGGTAACAAATACGGCCCTGAAAACTATCAGGCCCTTTATCTTTAATTTTAAGATTATCGCATCTTCTGACATTTCTCGCTTATTTTATGAGTGTAATGAGTTTAAATATCGGAAGATACATAGCAATAACTATAAAACCAACGGCACCTCCAAGAAATACCATAAGTATTGGTTCCATCATCGCAGTGAGATTTGCGACCGCTGCATCAACCTCTTCATCATAGAAGTCAGCAATCTTGCTGAGCATTGAATCAAGCGCGCCTGTTGACTCACCAACTGCGATCATATGTGTCACCATTGGAGGGAATATTGCTGCTTTTGCAATAGGGTCGGCAAGAGTCTTTCCTGCCACAACTGCCTTTCTCACCTCCATAACCGCATACTCAATGACCTTATTACCCGATGTCTTTGCAGTGATTTCAAGACCATCTAATATGGGAACACCACTGCTGACAAGAGTCCCCAATGTTCTTGTGAATTTTGCAACAGCAACTTTATTAAGGAGCGTCCCAAAGATAGGGAGCTTGAGCAATATCGTATCGGTTATCTTTTTACCTTTCTCTGTCCTTCGAAACTGAATAATGGCAACAATGATGGCAACAAGTACACCAAAAACCATCAACCCGCCTATACCTGCGATAAAATTACTCATACCAATAACTATCCTTGTGGGTAATGGGAGTATTCCTCCAAGCTGGGTAAACATCTTTGCAAATGTGGGAACAACAAAAATCATGATGATCGCAATTACCAGAACAGCAATGGTAGTCACAACAACTGGATACACCATGGCACCTTTAACTTGTCTCTTGAGTTTCATAGACTTTTCTATGTAAGCTGCTAATCTGTTGAGTATTGTGTCGAGAACACCTCCAGTCTCACCTGCTGCAACCATATTCACATATAACTCACTGAAGACTTTCGGGTGCTTTTTAAGGGCATCGGCATAGGTTAATCCTGACTCGACATCTGTTTTGACCTGGGCTATTATCTTGCCAAAGGTTTTGTTCTCAACCTGTGTAGACAATATTTCAAGCGCTTGTACAAGCGGAAGGCCTGCATTGATCATGGTAGAGAATTGTCTTGTAAAGACAACAATATCCTTATCTTTTACCTTCTTCTCTCCTCTAAGACTAAATAAACTTGCCTTTTTCGGTTTTTCAGTGATAATTGTCGGGACGATTTTTTTCCTCCCTAAGAATGCGATTACCTCTTCTTTTGTCCCTGCAGTCATTTCTCCTGATTCTATAATGCCTCTTGATGTCTTACCTGACCATTGAAATACAGCCATTTCTTATTTCCTCCCTCGGCCAGAGGCAGCTATCCCACTCCTCTGGATCATATTAAGCAACTCTTCAGGTAAAGTTGACCTTCCTAATGCATCCTCATAAGATAAAAGTCCTTTTTGATAAAGGTCGAGTAATGATTGGTTCATTGTCTGCATGCCAAATTTTGCCTGGCCTGTTTGCATCATCGAATAGATCTGATGTATTTTGTCCTCTCTTATAAGATTTCTTATTGCGGGATTTGGTACCAATAACTCAACAGCAAGAACCCTCCCCAGTCCGGATTTTTTGGTGATAAGCTGCTGGGAAATCACTGCTTCCAGCACAAAAGACAATTGAACCCTTATCTGTTCCTGCTGATGGGGCGGAAACACATCGATAATGCGGTTTATTGTCTGGACAGCAGAATTAGTATGCAATGTGGCAAGTGTCAAATGGCCTGTCTCTGAAACGGTAAGAGCAGCCTCAATAGTTTCAAGATCTCGCATCTCACCTATCAGAACTACATCAGGATCTTGTCTGAGGACATATCTCAGTGCAGCTTTAAATGAAAAAGTGTCAGCATTGATCTCCCTCTGGTTAATAAGACATTTTTTGTGCTGATGAAGATATTCTATAGGATCCTCTACTGTAATTATATGGTCATGTCTCTCCGAGTTTATCCTGTCTACCATAGCTGCAAGTGTTGTTGACTTTCCATGCCCTGTTGGTCCTGTTACAAGAATGAGCCCTCTTGGCTTTTTAACAAGATCATTAATGATTTCAGGTAACCCAAGTTCCTTAAACCCCCTGATCTCAAATGGGATACTCCTGAATGCACCTGCTACTGCACCTCGCTGCATAAATATATTTGACCTGAACCTGCTGACACCTTTGAGGGCAAAAGAGAGATCGAGTTCATTATTTTCCTCGAATTTATGCTTTTGTACATCAGTAAGGATACTGTAGCAAAGCGCCTTCGTGTCTGCAGGGGTC
>JAOUJR010000311.1 GCA_029883145.1 Nitrospirota bacterium | reverse complement strand
ATCGTTGGTGGAGGCCCTGCAGGTGCCACTGCTGCAAGGTTTCTTGCAGAATATGGGAGAGAGGTGATTCTTCTTGAAAAGAACTTTTTTTTTGTAAAACCATGTGGCGGAGGGATTCCTCTCAGTGCATTTGATGAATTTGATATTCCCCCAACCCTTATAAAAAAAGAGGTAAAGAGTATTCGGCTTATCTCACCCCTCAGCGAAAAGCTGGATATAGAATTAAAAGGCGGAAGTCTCTCAATTACTGAAAGAGGAGAGTTTGACAGAACGCTCAGGAATATGGCAGAAAAACATGGTGCACATGTAATAGAAGGAGAATTTCGCGGGATTACATTACATAATAATATATATAAAATTGAGGCAACTGTTGGTGGGGAAAGAATCGAAATAGTTTCGGAATATGTCATTGCGGCTGACGGCGTAAACTCAGGA
Source organism: Nitrospirota bacterium (assembly GCA_029883145.1). Lineage (GTDB taxonomy): Bacteria > Nitrospirota > Thermodesulfovibrionia > Thermodesulfovibrionales > SM23-35 > VGWZ01. Next base: position 2,545 of record JAOUJR010000311.1, on the reverse strand, counting down.
GTGCGGAGAGCTCTTGGAATAAACCAATCTCTGTCCTTTTTTACCGTATCTGAGAAGATAAAAGAAGTAGAAACAGATTGCTGTGAGTTTTGGTTTGGTTTTACACATGCACCAGGTCTTTATTCATGGGTATTTCCATCAAGCGAGGGTGTTTCAGCTGGTACAGGTTGTTTCGAAACAGGCAAAATAAATGATCTCTTCAAAAGATTTGCAGAGAGGCGGCAGATAAAATCAGAAGGTCTCAAGAGGATATACAAAATTCCAGTATGGAAAGGTGATTTATATAATAAGGGCAAGATTATTTTTGTCGGTGATGCAGCAGGTCAGGTATTGCCTCTGAATTATGAGGGTATTTATTATGCAATGAAAGCAGGGGAGCTTGCTGCAAGAGCTATAATAGAAGGAAAGGTAAATGAGTATAAAAGAATGTGGAAGGCAAGCTTTCAGAAAAGATTTTTCCTTATGGACAAGCTCAAAAATTATTTTTTAAAGAATGATTCCTTTACAGAGAAGCTTGTTGAATTGCATAGAAGGCTTGAGGTTCAGGAGGCATCAATAAAGCTCTGGCTCAGGAAAGACAGCAGCAGAGATAGCCTCCGGAGTTATGTAAAGCTTTTTAGGAAATTCCTGATTTGACATTAAATAGATTTTTTGCATATTCCATAGTTGTACACACTGTCTTCATCATCGCTGCACTGTCAATTGCGCCTCAAGCTAAAAAAATCAGTGGAGAAGAATTTTTTGCAAGGCTTGTATCCCCGGATGAAGTATCTTTATCTGAAAAAACGAGCAGACCAGCCATAAAGCCACTGCCTGTAATTCCTGCTATTCCCAAAGTAAAGCCTCGAATCCAAAGCAGACCAGGAGCAAGAACACCTCCACCAGTAACAGAAGGAAATTCTCCAACTGTATCTGAACAGGGGAAGGGTATCCAGAGTCCGGAGATAAAAGGTCGCCCTGGAAGTGTGGGAAAGGTGTACGAACCTCCAAAGCTTTCAGATAAGGAGAAACTTTTTGATAGAGGAATTATCGGGAGCCTCGCAAAGAAAGAGGATAGAGAAAAAAAAGAAAAAGACACTGCAATCACTTTTAACACAAAAGAATACCGATTCCTGATATACAACAAAAGGTTAAAAGAAAAGATAGAAAGCATCTGGATATATCCGCCAGATGCATTAGCACATGGGATTTATGGAGATCTTATTATACAATTTACCATAAAGAAAAATGGCAAATTGGGAGCAGTCGAACTTGTAAGAACATCGGGTCACAAAAACTTAGACGATGCTGCGATAAGAGCACTTAAGGATGCTGACCCATTCTGGCCTCTTCCAGATGAGTGGGGCATGGATACCTATACAATAGTGGGTCAGTTCATTTATACTATTTATGGCTATTATGTAAGATAAACCACTATGGGTTAATAGTCAGAAGTCTTCAGTCTTTTGCTGATTACTCACGACTATCAACTGAGGGCTAATCAATGGGACCAAGACTTTATCTTAAGATAGGTGATATGGTCAGGCACAAGCATTATAGCGCGTGGGGCTCTGGGGAAGTTATCGAGGAAAAACATTCATCATTACCCGGTGGATTATGCCTTGTGAGAGTGTTATTTGAGGATGGTAAAGAAAGGGCGTTTATCAATGACCTTGATAATGAATGTTGTTGCTACTATGCAGGGTTAAAATTGCGTAGACTTTAAGGATTAGGTTAAGTATTTTATATAACGTCCTATTATAAAAGAAATTTCTTGACAAAATAATCCTCTAATGTTTTAATGTCCCTGATGGGTCCTTTAACTGGTCTTATTAAGGAAGAGAGTCCTTCTGTTCTTATTGTTGATGACATGCAGTCAAACCTTGAGCTATTGGAGGCAATCTTTCTAAGTGAAGGATACAGGGTTCATGTTTCACTGGGTTCGCATAATGCATTGAATATTTTCATGAAATATCCTGTTGATCTTGCTGTGCTTGATGTGATGATGCCAGGGGTTGATGGCTTTGAGTTATGCAGAAGATTCAAAGAACTATCAAGAAAACGATTTTTCCCTGTAATACTTCTCACAGCCCTTTCAGACAAAGAAAGCAGGATTAAAGGCATTGAGTCAGGAGCAGACGATTTTATAAGCAAGCCATTTGATATCGCAGAACTCATCATCAGGACAAAATCTCTTTTAAAACTTAAGGCTCTCCAGGAAGAACTTGATCACTCGGAAAACATCATACTTACGCTCGCAATTGCAATGGAGGCAAGAGACCCTTATACAAAAGGACACTCAGCAAGGGTCAGCGAAATTTCTGTAGAATTTGCATCATTCCTCGGTTTGTCTCACAAAGAACGAGAGGAGATGAAAAAGGCAGGAATTCTCCACGATATAGGGAAAATATGTCTCAGTGAATCACTCCTTCGTAAGCCAGGAACCCTCACTGAAGAAGAGTTAAGAGAGATTAAGAGACATCCGGTACTTGGTGAGGACATTTGTCGGCCACTCCTTTCCATGAAAAAGATACTTCCTGCAATACGATACCACCACGAACGATGG
>JAOUJR010000310.1 GCA_029883145.1 Nitrospirota bacterium | reverse complement strand
TTTGATGACATAATCAGATGCAATTTGATCTAAAATTTTTGAAAATCAGTGCTGTCGAAAAAAGAAAATTCCTTCTATGATGATGTGATGCAGGTACTTTATTCTATTTTCTCCTCCTTCCTTTATTTTTTCTTCAGGTCTTATGGACTACCCTCCTGCCCCTAGCCCATCCCTTTTATAAGAAGTTGAAGTTTTTTCATGCAATGGTATTATATCCATGAGTTTAACGAAAGCGCTTTATTTGGGGCAAAAGTGAAATATAAATTTTATTTATACTTAATTTCTATCTCGACGGTGAAAAATTTGTAATCCTCATAAATAATGGTTGTCTCTGACTTTATAAATTTGCCCCTTTTGCTGATATAAGCCTCATAAATAAAAACTTTGCTGGGAAACCTTATTCCATTTTTTTCAACTTTGTATTCTGAAATAAGAGTTATTTTGGGTGTTGCCTTGTATTTCTCTGCTACTTTTTTTATGATTTCATAATTCTTCATAGATTCCGGTTCCCATTCTATTTTTAAGATACTAAAATCACTCTCTTTTGCCCAAATTTTTCCATAAAGGTGTCTCAATTCCAAAGAGGATTTGGGAATAGCTTCTATAATTATTACCTTTTCTGCGTCTAATATTTCTTCGCCTATTATTTTGTAATGATGATAATCCTGCCAATATTCGCTAAGAAGCCCAATGGGCCCAAACAGAGACTTTTCAAAATAAAACATCTCTGTTTTTATTTCAGAATTCTTTTCATATTTTTTTTTGCCGTTCTCTTCTAATAGTATCCTAGTTTCCTTTACCTCCTTATTTTTTTTAATTAACTGATAATCATACATAAATGTATTTTCTTTGATTTTTTTGCTTGGCTTCCAAGCTCCCGGCAAATCTTTAACTATCCTCAGCACACGGTCTCTACCAGCCCATTCATCGCTAACATCTATTTTTTCTATAATTTTTTCCTTGCAAACGAAATCAAGAGCTGCATTTTCCAACTTCTTGCAATATTCACCACTTTTTTTCAAAATACCCGTCAATTTTTCCTGATCCTTCTTCTCGCCGAATGAAGCATGAAAAGAGAAAATTGTAATTGACACTATCATCAAAATCATGATTGACCTATGGTAAAAATTCATCTTTTTTTGTTTTTATCTCTTTCCTTTAAGATCTTAATTACTTCTTTAATTCCTTCTTGATGAGGATTAATTTCTAAAGATTTTTCCCAAGCTTTCAGTGCCTGGTTTTCGTCGCCCAATTGATAGAAACACAAGGCCATTGAATTTAAAACTTCAAAACTTACTCCTTCATGTGAAATGTATTCTTTGTAATAAGAGAGCGCCTTGTCGTATTCTTCAAGCCCCTGGTGAGCGATGGCTAAAAATCTATAAATGATAAATTTGTCAACAGGTTTATCCAAAAAAGGAATCAGGACTTCTTTTATTTTTTGATATTCTTGCAATGCCAAAAGAGCCTTCACATAGTTTAATGCGAAATCTATAGATTCTGTCTTGCTTTCATATGCTTTCTTTAACTCATCTCGGGCCCTTTCTATCTCTCCTGTGTTAAAAAGTTGATTGCCTAAAAGAATGTTGTAGGAAGGATCATCTGAAGGGGGATTTGTTTGACTGATTATCCAAGGCTCAGCTAATCGTTCCAAAAAGACTGTAAATTCTTCTTGTTCAGAAAGAACTTCTTTTCCCTCTCTGTTTATTAGGGAAACTCTCAGTGTGTATCTTCCAGGGGGAAACTTCTCCAATGAGAATTCTTGCAGGAAATCTCGCTTATTTTCATATTCATTGAGCTTCTTGCTTATTTTTAGAAAGTCCTGGTCTTCTCTCAAAAAAATAAATTCCAATATCCCATTTTCTTCCAATTTCTGGCTTAAACCATAAATTTGAAAAAATAAATATAATTTTCCATTTTGAGAAAAAATCTTCTTAAGAGAAGGATAGACCTGGAGATTTCCTATTTTAAATGCTTTGTTGAATTGACCGTACGGCGAGTCCTCATCTGCTTTATTCGCTAAGATTAGTGAACTCAAAAGAAAAGACTCTGGCTCAGGTACAAAGATATCCTTTTCAAGGGATGTGAATTCTTTTGATACCATGTTTTCCAATAAAAGGTTAAATTTATAATTTCCAGGAATTAAAGGAAATGAATCGTAAATATGAAAAGGCCTTTGCTCTGTTTTTTTCAATTGTTCTTTTCTTAACTCAATTGGAAAATTTCTTTCCTGTTGAAAAATCGTTCTCTCTTCAAAATCAGTTACTCGAATTGAAATTTTTAAGTTAGTAAAATATTTATTCTGATAAAAATCAACAGAGAGAATTTCTGGTTCAATGGCATAATTAAGAAAGAAAATGCCAGATGATTCCTGTAAAAGACTTACTGTCGATTGATTCCCCATATGATGAGTTGAATAACTGACTTCGACCGTAGCTTTATGCTCTAAAAACTCATAAGCATAATCATCCTGTACTTTCTTTTGAGGATAGGTATAAACTTCACCTATTAATATCGCTGATGGCAAGCGAAGGTCCCATCTACCTTGACCAGGAAAAGAAGATAAAGAAGCTTGAGCTAGCTCAGGAGATACTCTTTCGTTAATTAAACTATAAGCTTTACTATCTTGTTCATCTAATGAACCTCCAATAATTAAAGGTGTTAAACTCCTTGGCCCATCAGCAATTGGACTATATATCTCAAATTCTCCTGAACCAAATCTTTTAAAAAATAGAATTCGAAAAAGTGGGGCTTGTCCATACTTAGGATCGCCTCGATAATACCATATTTCTATGGGATATACCTCTGAGCTACTAAATCTCTCTATATGGTCCGGATTACCTAGGGTAATATAAATTCTGCCTCTATCTGTCCGCCAAGCATTTTTAAGTTTAGTTTGTCCCCACATTTTGGTTGTATTCACATATTCTATCCTTCTGTAATGTTCCTCTTTAAATTCATTGCGGGGTGTGCTGGGAGTC
>JAOUJR010000309.1 GCA_029883145.1 Nitrospirota bacterium | reverse complement strand
TCCGATCTAGATACTGCCTGAAGTGAGATTAAATAAAGGAGGGACAGGCAGATTAATTGACGAGGGGCCTTTTTCATTTAAAGTTTTCCTTGAAAATGTCTCGGAAATGCAGACAGTAACAATTAACAAGAATTATTTTAATTTCTGGTCAGCATATAATGAGAAGGGAGAGGAAATTTCTCTAAGAAAAAGCAATCAAAAGATCCGCTTTGATACTGCGGATAATGGCTATATCTTTTTTAAATATCGAAAAGGCATCTTATTAAATTTGATATCTCTTTTAGCTATATCTTTTACTATAATATTTGATGTTTTTAAAAAGCGTTTTTATTTTCAACAAAAATATTTTGAAACAAAGAGGGAGCATTGAAAGGACCAAGTAAAGTGAAAGCATTGTTAATTATCTTTGCATTGTTAGGGTTATGTATTATACCCTTCCTGATTTTTGCTGAAGATAATCACCAGGGTAACAAGGATACTATTTGTGCTGTTTACATAACCGGCATTGGTTGTCCGGCTTGTTCACGAGCAGACCCTGTTATTCTACGTAAGCTGCCTAAAGAGAATCCCGATTTTATAGTAATAGAATATGAGATTTATAGACAGCGAAAGAATGGACTCATGCTTGTAAAGTATAATATTAACTACAATTCTGGATTTCATCTTCCTTTGATAATATTTGGTAAAGAAGACCATGGCAGTGGAGTTAGAGCAGTTCGGAAGCATGCCAACGAGGCAATTATAAACGGCTCAAACTACTGTCCTTTACCCGATGGTTCTTCGGTAGCTTTTAATGAATTAGATTTAACTGTTTTGTACGGAAAACCAAAAATATGGAAAGGGGAAAGAATATTAATAAAAACTGGTGAAGGAGGAAATAATGCAGTATTAAAAGACTTGCTTATGTCAGAGAATGTATCCGGTGTTTTAGAAAATATTGATTTTGAGGCTATAGAGTCGCAGCCAGTGTTGCTTTCCGGAAGCAAAGTCATATTTGATAACGCAATTAAAATACAGGGTTGGACATTTCAATGGAATGGTGAAGGTATAAAAGCCGTTATAACTAAGGGGGCAATAGAAAAGCAAGAAATAGAGCCTCAACAACAGGAATTTGAACAAGAACAAAAGGGATTGGGATTTTATAAGGTATTTATTTTAGCATTAGCAGATACCATTAATCCCTGTGCTTTGGCTGTTTTTATTTTATTTCTGATAGGTATAATATCATATGACCCAACAAAAGGGAAAAAAATTCTCGTTGCTGGATTGGCTTTTGTAACAGCGGTTTACATTTGTTATTTTATTTACGGACTAATTATTGTTAAATTTTGGCAAATAGTTCAGGGCTTAGCAACTATAAGATTAATTATTTATACAATTTTAGGAGTTATCGCAATAGGTCTTGGCATCTTTCATCTCAAAGATTTTTTTTGGTATAAACCAGGAGGATTTGCAACAGAAATGCCAATGGGCTGGAGGGGAAAGGTTAAGAAAATTATGCTAGGTATAACTTCTACCAAAGGAGCTTTTTTGATGGGAGCGTTTGTAACTATTTTCCTTATGCCATGCACCATGGGCCCTTATTTGATAGCAGGAGGGATTTTATCCCCACTTGGACTAATAAAAACTATACCGTGGTTATTAGTTTACAACCTAATATTTGTCTTGCCTTTATATGGGATAGTATTAGCAGTATATTTTGGATTCAGAAAAGTTCAAAATATTTTAGGATGGAAAGCCAGGAATATTCGCCGTCTTCATTTAATTGTAGCTATTATTATGTTGTTTATAGGAATGGCTATACTGTTGGGGTGGATATAAACCATTATAAATGACTACTTTTAATGTATACAATGGTTTTGAATAACATTTCACAGAAAGGAGCCCCAAAAACTTCTATCCCGGAAGAAGAGCTGAGCTTGTAGCTATCTCTTGTTTTTTGGGGCCGTTGATAGGAATGCGGCAGCAGATACATCATCATTCAACGTATCTGCTGCCGAAGTTTATTCAGGCTAATCCCTCTTATACTGGTACTCACAATCCTCTAAAGCTTCTTCATACCACTCGGCAATCCACTTTTCAGCATTAGCGACACACTTTTCATAACCGGCGTCATCCTTAAGGTTCTCGAGCCTGCAGTTTGTCGAAGTATTGCGAGACAAACTATTATAGGTTGCTTCAGCCTCAGCAACACACTCATCATACATTTGATCCTGCAGGTCATTCCTGTAGTCAGTATCACATTCATCAACATAATAATCATACCCCGCGCAGAGGCCTTCATCGAGTCCCATTTTCTCACTTATCGAAGGGAGCATCATCGAGCCCAATAGTGCAAAGGCTGCTATTACTAGCACACCAACTCTGAGCGACGGAAGTTTTTTCTTTAAATCTGAGAATCTCATTTTTTTTCACCTCCTTACTTTAATTATTTTAAGACTTTTAGATTATCATCCAAAAAAATAACCGATTGACTTGCCATCTTTCCTTATAAGTATATACCATTGATGTTATGGATGCGTTAAGAAGATGTTAATTTTTTGTTAATTTTTAATCGGGCTGTGTTTTTGTCCCACATATACTTTACAATTAATTTGAAAAAAATCCCCTGGTTTCCGAAGGGGCCAAATGGGGAGAGAAGGTGAAAAGGGAAGTAGATAATAAATAGAAGAGGTAATGAGATAGTAAGTGATTAAAGTAAAGAGATATTTAGCAATTTTTATAATTGCCCTTGTAGTGTTAGGAATGACTGCAAGGGCTTTTTGCTATGAGGCTGAGGAGGCCAGGCTACTCCTTAGGAGTGAATATTTCAATGTACTCCATCAGACTATCCAGGAGGCTGAAGATTCGGTCTGGGTCAAGATGTATTATGTTGCTATGAAGCCGGATGACCCGGATAATCCAGTTACCATCCTGGTAAACGATCTGGTTGATGCCAGGAAGAAGGGTCTGGATGTGAGGGTTATTCTGGAAGATAGCCTATTCGATAAG
>JAOUJR010000308.1 GCA_029883145.1 Nitrospirota bacterium | reverse complement strand
CCGGCACGGGCACTCGGCGAAGCCCTCACAAAGGCACTTGATGCCATAGCACGGCAGCCTGAGGCATCTGCCCAGATAATGAGAACCCTTTTCGTTGGAATGGCATTGATAGAGTCCATTGCAATATATACTTTCGTTATTGCACTGATTATACTTTTTGCAAATCCACTTATCGGTTATATTGTCAAATGAAGTTCGACATCTGGACATTTGTATTTCAAGTAATAAATTTTATTGTTCTGCTCTTCATCCTCAAAAGACTTCTCTATAAACCAATAAAGGAGATCATAGTAAAGCGAAGAGGTCTCATTGAAAAAACTATCGAGGATGCAGAGAAAACAAAGAAGGAAGCTCTGGAACTCAAGCAAAGGCACCAGGAAGAAATGAATAAAGTAAAAGAGATTCAAGATAAAATGCTTGAAAAGATGAAAGGAGAAGTTGAAGAAGAAAAGAAGAGATTGCTCCAGGAGGCTGAAAAAGAAGCAAGGATGATTATCGAAAGGGAAGAAGCCCTGTTTGATATGGGAAAAAAGAGGTTTGAGGCTGAATTGAAGGAAAGGGCCCTTGACACAGTCCGTGTCTTTGCTACAAATCTTTTAAATGATATTTCTGATGAAGAGCTACATGAGGGAATATACAGAAGACTTCTTAATGAAATTGGACTGATTTCAGAGGATATTGCGGGTATGGGACGAGAAGATGTTCCCGTGACAATAGACCTCATCTCTGCATATCCAGCGGGGGAAAAAGAACTGATGGAGCTACATAAGGCTTTAGAATCGTACCTTTCAAAAAAGGTGGCTATCAGTACGGCCGTTGATAAGACACTTATAGCAGGTTTCAAAATTAAGGCATATGACAAGGCGTATGATTTTTCACTGTCAGGTCAAATTAATGCCATGAAAATAAAATTAAAAGAAACAACGTAAATGGAAAAAGAACTTCTTGATTTTTTTGAAAAGATAAAAAATGAAGTTGAAAAAAGCAGATTTTCTCTAAACATATCTGAAGAGGGTAAGGTCCTTTCTGTGGGAGACGGAATAGTGCAGATTGCCGGGCTAAGAGATGCAAAACTCTATGAACTCATAGAGCTCGAAAATGGTGATGAGGGGATAGTCTTTGACCTTGATACCCACAGCATTGGTGTAGTACTGCTTACCGAGAAAAATGGAACAAGGGCTGGTGAGCGTGCGTATAAAACAGATCGAATTGCTTCTGTAAATGTTGGTGAGAGCAGTTTAGGAAGGGTAGTGGATGCCCTGGGAATACCAATTGATGAAGGGTCCTTACCAGAGCATACAATAGCTTATCCAGTGGAAAGAGAAGCCCCCTCCCTGCTCCAGAGGGATTTTGTCTCTGAACCTCTGTATACGGGTCTTAAGGTCATTGATGCCATGCTCCCTATTGGAAGGGGACAACGGGAATTAATAATAGGTGACCCTTCTACAGGGAAGACTTCCATAGCAGTTGACGCCATTATCAACCAGAAAGACTCTGATGTTATTTCTATTTATGTTGCCATAGGCCAGAAAAAGTCACGAATTCTGAAGATAATTGATGAGGTAAAGAGGTATGGTGATTTTTCGAAAACAGTATTTGTGGTAGCTGATGCCTCGAACTCGTTTGGACTTCAGTATATTGCACCCTACAGTGCGACTGCCATTGCAGAATATTTCTTCCACAGGGGAAAAGATGTACTCATTGTGTACGACGACCTGACAAAACATGCAGAGGCATACCGTTCGCTGAGTCTCCTCCTAAAGAGAGCTCCCGGAAGAGAGGCATACCCAGGGGACATATTCTTCATTCACTCAAGACTTCTCGAAAGGTCTGCAAAGACCCACCAGAAATATGGAGGTGGCTCTATCACCGCTCTCCCCATAGTCGAAACGCAGCAGGGGAGGATATCTTCTTATATCCCTACTAACTTAATCTCGATAACTGATGGGCAGATATATCTCGACGCTTCGCTGTTTAATAAAGGTATCCGGCCTGCGGTTGATGTGGGAAGATCTGTGTCGAGGATCGGGGGGAGGGCGCAGGTAGAGGCTATGAAAACCGTTGCAGAGAGACTTAAGATTGACTATTCGAGGTTTATGGAGGTGGAAGTATTTACCAAATTCGGAGCTCATGTAGAGGAAGAAACTGCAAAACTCATAAAACGAGGAGAACGCCTACGAGAGATGCTGAAACAGCCCCGTTTTCATCCATTTTCTCTGGAAGAAGCGGTGGTGAGCTTTATGATTTTAGAGTCCGGTATACTTGATACTGTCGGGCTTGATTCAGTAGAAAAGGTCTGCAAAGAGATTTTGAACCAGACTAAACGGACATTTCCAGAACGTATGGATAAAATTAAAAAAGAGGGGAAGCTCGGGAAAGAAGACAGGGAAAAATTGAAAGATTTCATCATGAACATTGAGGTGAAGCATTGATTTCTTCATCTTCAATAGATATTGAGAAAAAAATAAAAGCCCTTCGTACTGTTGAGGATATCATCAGTGCTATGAAGGCGTACGCGGGAGTTGCTATCAGAAAGACAGAAGAACTCGTTCTCTCCATAAGAACGTATGAAGAAAACATTCTCCAGGCTCTTGCTGATGTTTTGACACACTACCAAGAAAGCTTATTAGAAGAACAACGTGGGAGAAAAAGAATTTTGATAGCCTTTGGATCTTCTCAGGGGCTCTGCGGGCCTTTTAATGAAAAAATAGTCGATGTTATTATGGACACCTTTAGTAACAATGATACATTATTTGTAATAGGTAAGAGATTAAAATCGTCTATTGAATTGAGGGGCATTCAATTAGATGGCTATACTGACTCAATTATAAGTATTAATGGAATAGAACATGCATTGAAGGATACTATTTCACAAATAATGGATATGTATAAAAAGAGAGAGTACTATAACTTATCAATTATCTTCACTTCTCTATTTGTGAAAAAAGCTGAGATATCAATTGAGCAGATTCTTCCTCCTGATATTAATAGA
>JAOUJR010000307.1 GCA_029883145.1 Nitrospirota bacterium | reverse complement strand
ATATAATCTCATACGGCACCTCCCAAAGGTTAAGATTGACGTCTTCCCTTGAGCATACCGTAAAACGATATGCTCAGGAGGTGCCCTCTATATGATTATCAGGTGTTATCTTCAACTTTATTTTTTGACCTGCACTTATGCTCTTTGATAAGACTTATTATGGGGATAGGTGATTAAATCTTCACAGCTTTTGACTGATGACCATAAGGCTAAGGCTTTGGATATACTTGATAGCACACTTAACGGAATATCAAGTGCACAAAAAGTGCACAATTTGGCAGTTGGTGAGCTAAGATAAGGGCTTGTAACATGACAAGCATAAGAGTTAAAAACGTTGACAATTCAAGGGCTTTCCCTTTAAAGTATAAAGTGGATGCGCCCATAGCTCAGCTGGATAGAGCGACGGACTACGAATCCGCAGGTCGGGGGTTCGAATCCTCCTGGGCGCGCCATACTATAAGTTAAAAGAACTTCTTCTTTGAAATTTGTCCTTAAAAGGAGGCTCATATGAAATGGTTCATTATGAAATCTGTAGCAATATCAGTCTTAATGCTATTATTCCTCGGAACAAATGGCTTTGCTCAGGAAAAAGAGTCGGATAATGAATTGCATGATATTTTCAACTCAATAGACACGGATAAAGACGGCAAAATCAGTAAAGAAGAATGGAATGCTGTTGACACAGATAAAAATGGTGCCATCATTCAGAAAGAGTGGGAGCGATATTCTTATAAGAGTCCCCAGGAAAAACGGTCAAAGTGGTATGATCTCAAATGGTTTGATAATAACAGTGATAGCTTTATGGACAGAGATGAATTCTTTCTCCATAACAAACGTTATAGAATGTTTTAAATTGCAATACGTGAAATAGTTTCAAAAAGCAAATTTTACCTTTTTCTCATTTGCTTCATTTGTTCAGGTGTCATTTCCATATCTTCCATTCCTTCCATTCCGCCCATTATTTCCATCATACTGCTGACTTTCTTATACCCTGCAGGGACCTCGAACATTGAAGATTTGGCAGCACCTAACTTGATGTCTTTGAGCTCACTGACTACTTTACTCGGACCACCCATCCTCAATCTCTCGGGCATAATCACTTCATTTCTAATCATCAGACCTCCGAGGTCTTGAGCCTCCCAGACTATCGCTCTATATTTCTCAGCAGGTTTGTCTTTAAGGTAAAACACGGTATTATATTTTATGCACGGATGTCCATCTATGGTCTCTGATCCAATTTTCTTTTTCTCAAAAACTACGTTAGAGTCATAAAGAGAAGGCATCTCTTCAGCAATTGACTGTTCTGTATAGGTTTTATTTACCGTGGACATCATAATCATTTTTTTTAAGTCCATCTGGGTTATCGTCACAATACCTTTCATCATTGGATTTTCGACACGCATCTTGTTGCCCATTTTTGCTATAGGCATCACCATCTCACTCATAACCATTTTTGCAGTAAAATTATCAGGTGGCGCTGAAAAAACTACTGTCCCCGTGAATAAAATACCTGTTAAAAGACATGCCAAGAATAGATAAGCAGACCTTTTTTTTTCCATAATTTCTCCTTTTCGTTAAATAAATTTTTCATTACACTTCTACCCCATAGGTCGTAAAAGAGTCAGAGATATCACCTTCTCATTAATTTTACTTTGGAATTGGGTCATGGTCAAGGAAAACCCTCATTTTTCTCATATGCCCTTAGAGATGCGGAATATATTAGTAGATTAATTATTTATTATTTACAGTTTATTGAATAATTTACTTAAAGTAATACTTTATATTATAAAACCCATTATACGAAAATTGAACGGTTTTAATTGGGAAGGCTTTTTCTTTAAACATACGATTGGTCTAGACCTTTATTTTATATCTGCATGGTAGTTCTGAAGCGATTTAACTTTAGAATGCCTTTGCCTATAATCTGCAACTCCTTTTGCGGCAGCGATGGCAGCAGATATCGTGGTAATGTAAGGCACTCTGTACTTGATGGCTGCTTTCCGAATATACGAATCATCGTATTTGCTCAGCTTTCCGCTTGGTGTATTGATGATCAGTCGAATTTCTTTATTCATAATTCCATCTACAATATTTGGTCGTCCTTCATGCATTTTGAGTACAGATTCTGTTTTTATGCCATGTTCAGCTAAAAACTTATGAGTTCCTATAGTAGACCGTATTTTAAAGCCAAGTTTTTCGAACTGCTTTGCAACCTCAATGACAGAATGTCTGTCACTTTCTGATACGGTAATCAGTATCGTACCTTCTGTAGGAAGGAGTTGTTGTGCAGCTTCTTGTGCTTTAAAAAATGCAAGGCCAAAAGAATCAGCCATTCCAAGCACCTCTCCCGTAGATCTCATTTCTGGTCCTAAAAGCGGGTCTACCTCTGGAAACATATTAAAAGGAAAGACTGCTTCTTTTACTCCAAAATGTCGAAACAACCTGGGTTTTAGATTAAGGTCAACGAGCCTTTTACCAAGCATAAGCTGTGTGGCAATTCGTGCCATGGGTATGTTACAGACCTTTGAAACCAGAGGTACTGTTCGAGAGGCACGAGGGTTAGCTTCCAGAATATACACAACATTATTCATTATTGCGTATTGAATATTCATCAGGCCTACCACATTAAGTTCTATAGCAATCCTTCTTGTATACTCATAAATGGTATTAATGTGATTGTCGGGAATACTGACAGGCGGAATCACACATGCAGAGTCACCTGAATGTATTCCGGCTAATTCGATATGTTCCATAACCGCAGGGACAAAGGCATCTCTCCCATCAGCAATGGCGTCTGCTTCAGCTTCAATAGCATTTTCCAGAAATTTGTCTATCAGAATAGGCCTTTCAGGTGTCACATCCACGGCTACGGTAACATAGTGTCTGAGCATCTCTTCATCATGAACTACTTCCATGCCTCTTCCACCAAGAACATAAGAAGGCCTTACTATCAGGGGATAGCCAATCCTCTCTGCAACTCGAAGCGCTTCATTTAAGTT
>JAOUJR010000306.1 GCA_029883145.1 Nitrospirota bacterium | reverse complement strand
GCCACATAATCAACATCCATCTGTATCCCAAATAAAAGATCTTTTTCATCCTTTTCTGTAAATGAGGAAATTGATAACTTTATACCGGGGAAGTTCACACCTTTCTTATCCCTTAATATTCCTCCTTCAATGACTCTTGCGTTAAGAGCATTTTTTTCACGACCAAGAACTTGTAATTGAATGAGGCCATCGTCAAGAAGGATACTATCTCCCCTTTGAGCGTCTTTGAGAAGGGCTGGATATGATAAAAAAATCTTCCCTTGAGTTCCAACACCATTCCCTGGCACGAGGAGGAGTGTACTGCCTTTTTTAAGTTCGATTGACCCGGTCTCGATAAGGCCAACTCTGATTTTTATGCCCTGCAAGTCCTGAAGAATTGCAACAGGCCTCTTAAGTCTCCGCGACGTATCTCTTAAAATTTCGACTGCTTTTTTATGAGTATCGTAGTTACCATGAGAAAAATTTAATCGTGCGACATCCATCCCGTTTTTTATAAGTGAAAAGATAATCTCTTTGCTGGCAGATGATGGCCCGATTGTACAGACTATCTTTGCTCTTCTATTACTCAACATACCCATATGCCAATTCTTTATCTCCCTTTTTTAATAGTATATGCCCCTGCCATCCTTCACCTCTTTCAGGACAATCAGATCTGTAGTGTGCACCCACACTTCCCTTTCTCAGGAGCGCTGCCTCTGTGATGAGTATCGCTACAGTGAGCATATTTTTCAGTTCGAGTCCGCGTCTTGTTGAAAAGGTCTTATGAAGGATAGATGACCATTCAGCAAGTTTTTCCTGCGCATCCTTAAGAGACTCTTCACATCTGATAATGCCAACCTTTTCCCACATTATTATTTTCAATGCATGCCTTATTTCCTCATGGTCATGAAGTGAAGGGTAAGCGGTGATCTCCTTACTATCCAATGTAAATGATTCAGTATGAATCAGGGAGTTTACTGCTGCTTTGCCTGCCCTTTCACCAAATACAAGACCTTCGAGCAGACTATTAGATGCAAGCCTGTTTGCGCCATGCACTCCTGTACATGCAACCTCACCTGCTGCATACAAACCCTTTATATTTGTCGAACCATTGAGATCTGTTTTTACGCCACCCATTATATAGTGAGCTGCAGGTGTGACCGGTATTAAATCCTTTATGATGTTTACATCATATTGAAGACACGTGGAATAAATCCTCGGAAATCTCTTTTTTATAAAATCACCATCCAGATGGGTGAGGTCTAAGTATACATGGTTACTCTTGGTCTTTACCATCTCTGATATAATTGCCCTTGAAACCACATCCCTTGGCGCAAGCTCTGCATCAGGATGATAGTTCTTCACAAACGGTTCTTTGTAGATATTCCTCAAAATCGCTCCCTCACCCCTCATTGCCTCGCTTAAAAGGAACTGGGGAGCAGAAGAGGCAAAGAGTACTGTCGGGTGGAATTGGACAAATTCCATATCCTCAAGAACCGCACCAGCCCTGTACCCAATTGCCATCCCATCTCCTGTTACTACTGCAGGATTTGTTGTCCTCGAAAATACCCTTCCTGCTCCACCGGTAGCAAGCACTGTAGCCCTTGAATAAATCGCAATTATATCTGCGTTCTTTAACACATACGCTCCGCAACATCTACCATCATCTATAATCAGATCAATTGCGGTACAGAATTGAAACCTCTGGACTTTTTTAAGAGATTTCACTTTATTTATAAGAACTCTCTCTAATTCCCTGCCTGTTGAGTCACCCTGGGCATGTAATATCCTCCGCCTCGAATGAGCAGCCTCTAAAGTAAAGGATAGCTTTGTGCCTTCTTTGTCAAACTCTGCTCCCCATTCGATAAGCTCGAGAATCCTTTGAGGACCCTCTTCTACAAGCACCTTTACCGCATCTTCTCTGCAAAGGCCATCCCCTGCCTTGATCGTGTCTTCAAAATGGATGCCTACTTCGTCTTCATCACTCAGGGCAACTGCAACACCTCCCTGTGCATACTCTGTACTGCTCTCCGTGGGGATGTCCTTCGTTACCACAATTACCTTACCAAAAGGCGCAAGCTCTATCGCTGCCCTGAGACCTGCAACACCACTCCCGATGATGAGAAAATCTGTCTTTACTTTTTCCATACTATGAAGGATAAAGGATAGGGGTTAGGAAATCAAGCGATTGTTTTTATAGCTTTTTGTAAAGAGGTTTGACAGGGTATCAGGACGACCTTCAAAGAATAGACCAACCTATAGTAAAACGCATCCTTAATAAAATCTCCTGGTTTTCGCAACATTTTGACAACATAACTCCTGAATCATTATCAGGGGACATGTCAGACTTGTTTAAACTCAAAAAAACACTCCTGCCTTTAAGTCTGCGCTGCCTGAGTTCCTTATTGACCGTATTTCATTGCTGGATATAAATTTATGCTCTTATTATTTTTAACATTTATATAAATATATGAATTATTTACTTGACATTTATATATTATTTATGCTATTTTAGATACATAATTTTACTATTTGGGAGGAATATGGAGCAGGAAGGCAGGCACGAACGGTTTAAACGGATAGCCTCAAAGAGGACTAATGATATTCTTGAGAAAATCAGGATACTTGGGAATTGTGCGAATAAGAGTTCTTATGAGTATACAGAGGAAGAAGTTAACAAGATTTTTAATGAGATTGAAAAGCAGCTTAAATTTACAAAAACTAAGTTTTTAGCTGGGAAGAGGGAAAGGTTTAAGCTGTGATATCCCAAATCGAAATATCAGAGGGGATAACTTTTGTGGTTACAGATTGTGATCTTAAATTAGGAGGATAAATGAATGGACTGATCCCTGTTGAGATTATTGAAAAGAAGATTCTGCTGATTCGTGGAGAAAAAGTTATGTTAGATGCTGATCTTGCAGAGCTTTACGAAGTAGAGACGAAGATGGTGGTGAGAGCTGTTAAAAGAAATATTTACCGCTTTCCGTCAGATTTTATGTTTCAACTTAATAAAAAAGAGTTT
>JAOUJR010000305.1 GCA_029883145.1 Nitrospirota bacterium | reverse complement strand
TAGGCATATTGAGACGATTTTTTATTTCTCCCAGATTTGCGGTTTTACCTCCCAACCTGTCTGCCATTTCACCGGTAATTTTTTCAAAAGAAATGGTATAGCTGCTCTCAGGGATTTCACTTTTTCTGGTAAGCAGATTTTCTATCTTTGAATTGATATCATTGAATCTTTCGTAGAGAGCGGAATATTTATCATGCGAGATTTTATTCAGGTTGTCTATGATGTTCTTTACTCCATTGGCAATAGTTATAATGTATTGATCGATATAATGCCTATCAAAAAGAAATTCACCCGAGAGTTTTTCCTCCATATCTGCCATCGCTTCAAGGACAGTGTTGTTACTTGAGAGTAGCTCCTGAAAGGATTTGTACTTCTTTTTAAAACGCTGTTTTTTGCCGTTTTCTTCTGATTCAGTTGTCATGTCTTCTTTTTTCCCTAAAAGTTTTTGCCAGAATTTCATAGTTTATAATAATTTATATTGGTTTTTTTAAAAGACCTATCAGATTTTGACAGGTTATTTTTTTATTTTATACCATTATGAATTCTTACACAAGGGGATGATGTTTATAACTCGGGGTTAACATTTTCCCATACAAATATTTTTACATATGTTTTATACTATGTTTCTCAGTTTTAGAGATAATTATAAGGAGGTTTATACATGCAAAGTGATAAGAAGGTAAAAGATCTGATGGTTGGTATTTTTGAATATCCTCACATACCATACTGGTTTTCTATAGAACAGGTGATAAGAATTGTCAAAATATCATTTCTCAGTAGTAAGAAATACCCTTACCCATTGGTAATAATGGTATTTGACGAAAAGTATAATCTTCTTGGTTCAGTAACTCTAAAGGAGATTCTAAAAGGCATTGAGCCGAGGCTTTCAAGTCCCATCACTAAAGCTCAGGACACTGAAGAAGATGAAGCAAGTTTGTCCATTATTTTGGATGCTCTTTTTAAAAATGAATATAGGGAACTGGTAAAGAAGCCTATAAAGGAAATTATGGTTCCGGCAAAATTCTTTGTTGAACCGGATGATCCTATTACCAAAGCAATATATCTGATAGTTCGCCATGACTTACCTTTACTGCCCGTTTTAGAAGAAAAGAAGAAGTTTGTCGGTCTTGTAAGGATGATAGAAGTGTTCGATGAGCTATCCAATATTATTCTGAAAGAATAATAAATTTTTAATTTACTTCATGTTATCCTGTCCTGAAAATATCTCTCATCCAACATTTTCCCCTCAGTTGTGAAAGGTGTCATGAAGTTACGGGTTTGTACAAAAATAGGTCAAATGAAATAAAGGTGTGAGCAAAACTACATTGAAGATATGGAGGATTAGGTGAAGGCAAAGGATCTAATGGTACCACTACATGATTATTTACGACCGGACAATACGCTCAAAGAAGCTGCAAACCTCCTGAGGGCCGCGAGGAGGGGAGAAGAAAAAGTTGGAGTTAAAGGATTGCCTGTGCTTGATGAAGATGGAAAGCTTATGGGGATTCTCTCAATTGGAGATATTCTCAAGTCGGTTTACCCGTCATATTTATCTATGATGAGCCTCGGGAGTTTCACATGGGATGGGATGGTTGAATCGATTGCAAAGAAAGTGGCAGATAAAAAAGTAATGACAATTATGACGAAAGAGGTTATTACAGTCAGAGAGGATGAAAATTTGATGGAGTGTGTTGACCGAATGATAAAGAAAAATGTCAAGAGACTGCCTGTGATCAACAAAGCGGGCAAAGTAGTTGGAATACTCTATGAAAGGGATATTTTCTTTGCAATTGTAAAGGCTATGCTTGAAAAGAATGCAGGAAATAAGGAATGACCCAGGAGACTGCTACAGTTTCACAGCCCCTTGTTATGGATACTGCCTTCTGGACAGCGACAGCCATATTTGTTCTCGCATATGCAATAATTGTTTCAGAGAAGACTCATAAGGCAATAATCGCAGTCTTCGGTGCTGCATTGATGCTTATTTTAAAAATCCTCAATCAGCATGAAGCATTTCATTTAGAGGAGTTCGGAATAGACTGGAATGTCATATTTCTCCTTATTTCAATGATGGTGATAATCAACCTTATGAGGCCTTCGGGAATATTTGAATATATAGCTATTAAAAGCGCCAAGTTGGGAAAGGGTGAGCCTTTCAGGATTCTGGTTATTTTTGCTATTGTCACAGCAATGTTAAGTGCTTTTCTTGATAATGTGACAACGGTTTTGTTAATAATCCCTGTTACGTTGCTTATTGCTGACGCACTTGAAGTTGATCCGTTACCATATCTTATTTCGTGTATCCTTGCGTCAAATATTGGTGGAACAGCTACTCTTATTGGAGACCCGCCGAACATAATGATAGCATCAAAGGCACACCTTAGTTTTATGGACTTTATCTATCATCTAACACCTCTGGTAATTGTGTTAATGGTTTTTTACATTTTGTTCATAAGGATAATCTGGGGTAAAAAACTACAAACAAAAGAAGAACTGAAAAAGAGGATTATGGAGATGGATGAGCGTGAGGCTATCAAAGACCCCGTTATGGTGAAAAAGTCTCTCATCGTGCTCGGCATAGTCATCACGGGATTTGTTTTACACGGAAAGCTTCTCTACCAGCCAGCAACAGTGGCTCTATTTGGTGCAGGATTATTACTATTACTTTCTAAGACCCACGAACCCCATCATATACTTGCTGAGGTTGAATGGCCCACTATATTCTTTTTCGTGGGGCTTTTTATCATAGTTGGAGGCGTTGTGAAGGTCGGCCTTGTAAAATGGCTATCGCTCCAGGTTCTTGACATAACACAGGGTAACTTGTTTGCGACCTCAATGGCAGTAATGTGGTTCTCTGCCTTTGCATCGGCAATTGTAGATAATATTCCTTATGTTGCAACTATGAACCCATTGATAATTGATATGGCGAGACAGCTCTGGCCTCATCTTTCAGGCATACAACTTTTACAACATCCTGATCTTATGCCTGTCTGGTGGTCTCTGGCATTAGGTGCATGT
>JAOUJR010000303.1 GCA_029883145.1 Nitrospirota bacterium | reverse complement strand
AACATCACATATCTGAGAACAGAGAATGATTTCCTGTTTGGTGGTATTGCTCCGGAGCCTTCTGAGAAAAACATGCAGGGAGTTGAAAAAGTGTTAAAGGGAAGCAAAGATAGATTTAAGCTGGGTGTTGTTATGGACCCTGATGGTGACCGTATCAGGTACGCTGATGGCAGCATGCAGATACCGATGAACTATTTCGGAGCAATGGCATTTCATCTTCTTCATGAACATAAAAAGATTCCCGGTGTTGTCGCAAAATCAGTCGGAACAAGCAATTTTGTAAATGCGATAGCAGAGAAATTAGGAGTGCCTGTAAAGGAAACAAAGATTGGATTTAAGAACTTCAGACCTTATATGTTAAAGACATCAGGTGAAAGAGCAATAGTTGCCTTTGAAGAGTCAGATGGTATATCTGCATATAATCATGTACTTGAAAAGGATGCCCTATTTGGCCTACTCCTTGCCGTAGAGATGATGGCAGTGACAGGAAAGAATTTGAGTGAGTATCTCAAGGACTTGATGGATGAATTTGGATATTACTATCCTGACCGTTCAGGTATCTCTGTGGACCCGACCCTTGTTGGAGAACCTCTCATAAAAAAGATTTCAGTTATCGAGGAACGTTATAAGAAAGGAGATGTCGTTTCTATGGGGCAGAGCAGCAGGACTGTGAAGAATGTGATAACCGAGGACGGCATAAAATTGGTTTTCGATGATGGCTCATGGCTTATGATAAGACCGTCAGGCACTGAGCCTAAAGTAAGATTTTATATAGAAGCGAGAACAGAAGAAGGCAAACAGGCTGTGTTTGAGACTGCTGAGAGAATGACCAGAGATGCCCTTGGAATGGCAAGATAAGGAATAACAATGGTTGATATCAAAAGACAACTGAATCCTTCGCAGTTTGCTGCGGTTACGACCATTCACGGGCCTGTTCTTGTTATCGCTGGTGCAGGATCCGGCAAAACAAGGGTTATCGAATATCGGGTCTTACATCTTGTACAGAACAAAATCAGTCCGAATTCTATCCTGCTTTTGACGTTTACAAGAAGGGCTGCTCATGAGATGCTCGCACGTGCTGCAAAGCATGACCCGAGATGCAAAAATGTCGAAGGCGGCACGTTCCATTCATTTGCGTACAAGGTATTAAAAAAATATGCGAAAGCCATGGGATTTCCTGATTCATTCTCTGTCCTTGATGAAGGTGATGCTGAAGAAGCAATTCACCGATGTTGTACGAAGCTGGGTTTCTTTGAAAAAGAAAAAAGATTTCCCAGAAAAGATACATTGAAGAATATCCTTAGTATGTCCGTCAATAAGAATATCTCTGTGAGTGAAGTACTGAAGAAAGAATACCCTCATTTTCTCGAATATGCACCTGATATAGAGAATCTGAGAAAAGCATATGCGGAATATAAGATTAAGAAAAACTACCTGGATTATGATGATTTACTCATTTATCTCACGCTCCTGTTGGAAAATCAAGATATCAGACTCCGGCTTTCTCAAAAATATAAATTCATAATGGTTGATGAGTATCAGGATACCAACAAATTACAGGGAGACATCACGTATTTATTAGCCGAGAGCCATAAGAACGTGATGATTGTCGGAGATGATGCACAAAGTATCTACGGGTTTAGAGGAGCATCTCACGAGAATATTATGGAGTTCCCGAAAAAATTTCCGGAATGCAAGATAATCAAACTGGAAGAAAATTATCGAAGCACCCAATCCATTTTAGACGTTGCGAATGCGGTGCTTGAAAACATGAAAAATAAATATTCCAAATGCCTTGTCTCCGCAAGAAAGCAGATAGGCGAGAAGCCGCGCTTACTCTTTTTCAAGGATGTGTATGAAGAAGCAGAATGGGTAGCAGAGCATATAAAAAAACAGAGGGATGCAGGTATTGTGTTGGGCCACCAGTGCGTTCTGTTTCGTTCTTCTTATCTCTCGATACCTCTTCAGGCTGAATTAAGCAAGAGAAATATCCCCTATGAAGTATTCGGTGGACTGAAATTTTATGAAACAGCTCATGTAAAAGATGTCATGGCACATCTTAAGGTAATCGCAAATCCAAAAGATGAGCTGGCCTGGAATCGGGTGCTCATGCGTATTGAAGGAATAGGTCCGAGGACGGCAGAGCGAATTTTAGAAGAAATTCTTGTATCTGCATCTCCTCGTGAGATTCTGGATACCGTGTTTCATAAATTCAATAAAGGCTTCAGATATTCAGAGGGATTGATAAAACTATCTTCAGCATTAAGGGAAGCCTGTGATGAAAAAATTGATGTTGGAGAAAAATTCGGCATTATTCTCGACTATTACAATCCGATATTAATAGACAAATTTGATGACTGGCACTTAAGAGTCAATGATTTGGAAGCGTTAAGGCAGATATCAATGAGATATGATTCACTGGAAGAACTATTAGAGGATTTTGCGATTGAGCCACCGGAGAGAGGAGTGTGGAGAGTTGAACCGGAAACAAAGGAAGAGGAGAAGCCGCTCACCTTGTCCACAATCCACTCAGCAAAGGGTCTGGAATGGGAGTGTGTATTTTTGATAAGTCTCACGGATGGAGTTTTACCTGTAAGCTTTGCGTTGGATCATGAGGATGAGATTGAGGAAGAGCAGCGTCTCTTTTATGTCGGTATTACCAGGGCTAAAAAATATCTTTTCCTTTCATTACATCATGAAGGGACAAGGGGTGGTATCACTCAATTTAATAAAGTTTCACGTTTTCTTGATGTCCCGAATGTATTGTCAAAATTAGAACTGAGAGATGTTCCTCAAACCAGTATAAAAAAGAAAGTCCCTTATGAAGAGGATGAAAAAGAAGCCCTGGTATACGATAAAAAATTGCTTGTTCAAAGGATCATTGATTTTTTCAATAAACAATCATGAGGATGATTTTAAAGGAGGATAATGATGCAGGTTCTCATTCTTTATTACTCTAAGGGAGGCAATACTAAAAAACTTGCAGCAGAAGTGGCAATAGGAGTTGAATCAGCAGGAGTAAAGGCA
>JAOUJR010000304.1 GCA_029883145.1 Nitrospirota bacterium | reverse complement strand
CAGATCCTGCCATCTAAGCTGTCTCAGTAATTCCATAATTCTTACTATAATACCATGTGTACTACAGTAATTGAAAAATTTAGTAAGTGTTCATCCCTTATTATGCCATGGGGAAAAGACAGTTTGACAAAAAAATCATTAATACGTTATTTTATACTGTTACAAAATACCGCGGGGTGGAGCAGTCCGGTAGCTCGTCGGGCTCATAACCCGAAGGTCAGTGGTTCAAATCCACTCCCCGCCACCAAGACTGACAAGGGTTTAGGGGATTCCTCTAAGCCTTTTTTAGTGTCCATTTCTACCATTTTTCTACCAAAACTTTCCAATGTGTTGAAACCAAGTATGCTATCAAGCTTCTTAGCTTGCTCTGAATTGACCTCTTTAATCAGATGTCCATATCTATCAAGTGTAGTCTGAATAGACGCATGTCCTAACTGGTTTTGAATGTATTTGATATTCTGCCCTTGTTCGATTCTTAACGCTACATTGGTATGTCTCAAGCTATGAAATGATACATGCCTGATCTTAGCCCTTCTCAATGCTGGTAAGAATTGTCTCTTAACCAGTGTGTCAGCATCAAAGGGTTTGCTTTCTGAATTGCAGAATACCAAATTATCAAGCTCTTTGAATGGACTGGACATTAAGTGTTTTTTAAGTTCCACAGCAAGGTAAGGACTCATATCAATCCTTCTAACAGAGAGCTTAGATTTAGGTGTAACAAATTGACCTTTCCAGAGTAAACGCCTTACGTAAATCTGTTTTGAGTTCCAGTCAATATCACCCCATTGTAAGCCTAATAGTTCTCCTCTCCTCATGCCTGTAAGAATGGCTGTGAGAAAGAACGGCTTATACTTTGGTGTAACTTGCTCAAGGAATAGTTTGATTTCATCCGGTATGAGTATATCCATTTCCTCTTTCTCTACTCTCGGCCTCTCTACATACTCGGCAGGATTAACCTTGAGATAGCCCCACCTTACAGCATGTTTTAACATCTCCTTGGCAGGCACAAGCTCATTAATCACAGTTTTAGGTTTTACACTCATAAGTCTCTGTGCTACATATTTCTGGAGTGGTCTCTCCTTGCTTATCAGGGGAAACGGTCAGTAGTCACCGCTTTTCGGGTGCTACCCTATCCCCTGAAATTTACCTTTGCATTTGCTTTTTAGATTTAATCTTTAAAACTATGTACATTATTATCAGACCGAGAGACATTACTCCTGCAATAGTAGCCAGTGAATTGTAAATGGCTAAAGTAAATATTTTACTTTCTATACCTTCCTTACCCAACTTAATAGATTCCATCATTTGTTTGTAATAAAAAGAGCTACCAAATCCATATAGGCAAAACGTTGCAAATAGTTGCCCTATCGCTTTTATCTTTTCAGGATAAATATTTTTGAATTTATTCATCACAAACCAACTATATGCTGACATTAACAATAATCCAATGGGAAGGTAAAAATTCAGACGAATATAAACAGCAATATTTACATAAAGCCATAAAAGAACTATTGCACCTAAGCACAGACCTAACCTTGAAAGAGTAACACGAGAAAAACTTATTTTAAACACCTTATCCTCCTCGCCAACGGTATACCTTTAATTAACCCCTTCATGGTATCCCCCCTTAAACCTTTCTGTAAGAAGTATATCAAAAATTATAGAAAGGTCAATACTTTTAATCATCTTCTGACTTAATAGCCCATGTATGACCCGCTGGCGGATGATGAGATAGGTTTCATGGTTCATTCCTTCTATCAATAAGAGAAGCCCCCAGGTTGCCCCAGGGGCTTGTAAGTGTTTTATCGCTTTCCTTATGCTCCAAGTGTTTCTTTGTAAATCCCCGACAATATGTCCCTGCTTTCTGAAGATACTCCTCAAGCATCATTGCCAGGCTCAATAGATGACCACTGTCTATTTCAGCATCGGATTGAGCTATCTCAGCTAAGGCATAAGCCAGTGCCTTACTTTTAATGACTCCCATTGTTAATGTGTCATATTGATTAAACGAAAGTTTAACCTCTTTAGATTGCTCATCAGATTTATTTTTAACTACCTTTGCCATGTCTTTCTCCTTCTTTTTTAAAAGTGTTCAGTCCTTATGCCCTTTAGCCTTTCTATATCTCTCCCATAATTCACTGTGGCATTCTTGCGCTTCCTTTAATCTATTGCCAACGTTAAATAGAAGCTCCATAGGTGGGCATAGTAGAAAATAATGTTCTTCGTTTGATAATGCTCCTTCCAGTAAGCTTATAACTTCCTTCGTAAAATCTATGTTCTTACTAATTGTCTCGGAAAGGGTTGTGTCGTGCATGGCCTTATATTTTTTCTCTGGCAGCCCTTCTTCATTATTTTTTTCTGTCTCTTTCATGTCTTTTCTCCTTTTCTTTTCTACCAAATTTCTACCAAAACAGTTTATAAAATGCTTTAAAATGATAGAAATGGAATAGTAGAGTAAGGATTATAAAGCCTTATTATTTAAAGACTTATCCAGCTTATTACAGACTGGTATATCTTTTTAATTTTGCTCATAACCCGAAGGTCAGAGGTTCAAATCCACTCCCCGCCACCAAGCATAACTGGTTGATTTTAAATAGATTAAAGGCTGTCAGAGCCATAAGCACTGACAGCCTCAAGTGTTTCAACAGAACACTAACATGGCAGTAAGGTTCAAACCTGCCCCTGCCATCATAAAAATGGGGGAAAAAGATATGGGAATCTCTCCTTCACCGGTCTTTACCTTTTGTATCTCATACCTGTTACGGTATCCTTTTTGTGAGCCTTCATCTTTCCTCTCATAGTGACCTCTTTGAAGAAACTCCGTTGCTTCCTTCTCAATCAACTCCTGCATCATCAGTTGCATCCCATTATAAAAAAAACGTGCATAAAAGATTCTCTCCTTTTATCCCCTTCCTTAAAATCTCCTATAGCTCCTTGAGAATCTTTGTTCTTGGTGGTATCATTTTCATAGGCTTCGGTCTCCTCTATTTTTAAATTTCCCAGATTTAAAAGAATACCCGAAGCCTC
>JAOUJR010000302.1 GCA_029883145.1 Nitrospirota bacterium | reverse complement strand
CATCTCGAGGAGTGTTGTGATTAATCCACCGTCACTCCTGTCATGGCCTGAGAGGATCAGGTCTTCTGAGATAAATCTTTGTAGGGCATTAAATGAGCGTTTGAGTAGCTGAGGGTCGTCCAGATCCGGAGATTCGTTTCCGATCTGACCATAGACATGGGCTAATGCAGTGCCTCCAATTCTGTATTCCCCAAGGCCGAGATCAATATAAAGCAGTCTGCTTTCACCAGGCATCTTTATGTCAGGTGTAATAACCTTTGTAACATCAGGGCATGTGGCATATGCAGAAATAACAAGTGTTCCTGGAGACTTGACTATCTCGGTCTTATTGGATGAATCAATAATCAGAGCAGCCATGGAGAGGCTGTCTTTCCCTCCATCAATTGCGATACCAAATTCAATCATGATATCTCTTAATGCGATCGCCGCATCATAAAGCTTCGCACCCTCACCGGGAAGTTTTGCTGCCCACATCCAGTTCCCTGAGCATTTAATATCTTCAAGTGCACTCACCTTTGCCCACACAATATTTGTGAGTGCCTCACCAACACTCATTCGTGCCATTGCCTGAGGATTTATCAACCCTTTTATAGGTTGCTCACCAATAGCAATTGCAGCTCCTGTCAATCCAAAATGGCTCTGGCTGACAACTGCTACATTCGATAGAGTAAGCTGAAGAGGACCAATGCATTGCTGCTGGGCAATAAGCCCTGTAACAGTCCTGTCAACTTTGCTGGTAAGGAACCTCTTTGAACCTACTGAAACAAGACGAAGTACTCTTTCGAGGGCATCTCTCACAGTAATATCATCAGGCAATTTCAAAGGTCCACGTTTTGGTTGAATGCGTTCAATAGTAAAAGTCTTTTGTGGCATCTCACCGAGAACCTTTGAGAGTTCAAGATTCACAGGGGAACTCCCATCTGTCCTGTCATGAATTATTACGTAACCGTCTTCTGTAATTTCTCCGATAATTGCACACGGAACTTTCTCCCTTTTACAGATCTCCTGAAACATCTCAACATTGTCAGTCTTTATAAGCAATGCATCATTTTCCTGATACTCAGCTCCCCATATCTCAAGCACTGAGAGTGTAGCATCACCAAGGAGGATATTTCTTATCTCTATTTTTGCACCAGAAGGATAAATTATTTCCTTAACCACATTACAATTTCCTCCAGCACCCTGGTCATGAATACTCATAATGGGATTTTCATTTCCCATTTCCACACAAGCCCTGATAACCCTGTTTACTTTCTGTTCCATCTCCGCATCACCACGCTGTACTGCACTGAAATCCAGTTCTGCAATATTTTCGCCCTGTATCATGCTTGAGGCAGCGCCACCGCCGATACCGATTCTATAAGCAGGGCCTCCGATCTTTATGACAACCATCTCTTTTTGAGGACTTCCCTTCTCAATGTGTCTGTTATCTATCTGACCTATCCCTCCTGTAAACATTATCGGCTTGACCCATTCTATTCTTTCACCAGATGGCAACTTCATACCAAAAGACCTTGTGAAGCCCTGTATGACTGGTTCACCAAATTTATTCCCATAATCAGAGGCGCCATTGCTTGCTTCTATCTCTATCTGAAGTGGAGATGCCAGATTTGGTGGATATTTAAAAGAAAGGTCTTCCCATGGTAAAGAGTATCCTGGTATTCGGAGATTACCGACACAATAAGCGGCTGTTCCAGCTATAACAAGGCTACCCTTTCCTGTTGCATGTACATCTCTTATCCTTCCTCCTGTACCTGTCTCTGCACCAGGGAATGGTGCAACACCAGTAGGAAAATTATGGGTCTCAGCTGTGAAGATGATGTGATAATTAAACCTTGAACCTTGAAATCGGGACGGCTTGCCAGGATGTTCCGGTAGTATTGTCCATATCTCATATCCACTGATAGCACTTGAATTATCTTTAAATGCAATAACACTATTATGAGGATTGGTTCTGAGGGGCTGCTTGATTATATCCATTAAAGTATGTGGCATTTCCTTACCATCTATGATCAATCTGCCTTTAAAAAACCAGTGTCTTGAATGCTCGCTATTTGATTGTCCGAGGTCAAAACATTCAACGTTTGTGGGATTCCTTCCAATGTCATGAACAAAAAGGTTGTAATAATACTCGATGTCCCAGTCATCCAGACCGAGTCCCATACCAATGTTTATCTTCCTGAGTGCTTCCTTACCTTCTTCAATCAGTGGGACCACATAAACAGGCTCTGGTTTCATTCCTGTTTCAAAGGTAGTCAGTCTTTTAGAATAATGACACTCCGTCATCCGGTCGTGAACGAGATCTAAAAACAGTTGAAAAGGTAAATCGGTAAATGGGTGAATAGAAGAATTTGACTGCTGACTGCTTACTTCATACTGTTTACTGTTTACTAACTTGTATCTCCTTGAACGTTCAATCCGGATAATCTTTATCAATCCACAGGCATGGCACACTGAGACTGCATTTGTTGACCATGCAGTGGTAAAGTTCATCCTCGGACCAACTTCTAAAATACAGTGATGGGTATTATTTAAAAAACTCTCACCAGAAAATTTTTCAGGGTCAAACGTCTCTGCGAGAAGCCATCGGAGTATGGTAAGTTCTTCATCTGTGAGAGAATCTACTGTCTCAATGTTAAAACAGTATTCTGTCTCTATATCTTTTATCTCAGGAGAAACCTTCTGTTGTGCGATTGACAACAGTTCGCTTTTCTTTGCCAGAGAAAGGGCTGGTCGTCGATAAAGATGTAGTAGCATGATATACCTACTATATCATAATCTTGCATGAAGCTCAGAGCTTTCCCCTGGCTTCCACTCTTTCCCGATTAACAAATTCACCTTTCCATTGACCACTGATATGGTATAGAATCTTTCCATGGCACTGACGATTATAAAGGCATCGGGACAGAAGGAGGAATTCAACATTGAGAAGCTCGTCGATTCTCTCATCCGATCCGGAGCATCATCAGACATCGCATGGGATATCTCAAAAAAAGTGGAAAAGCAGATCAGCCCATCCGCACATACAAAAC
>JAOUJR010000301.1 GCA_029883145.1 Nitrospirota bacterium | reverse complement strand
CTTTTTTCTTTAGCAATTAAACTTGAAGACAGGGGGCCGATATTTTATGCGCAGGAACGTGTGGGAGAAAATGGCAGGATATTTAAAGCCCTCAAGTTCCGCTCAATGATAAAGGATGCTGAAAAGGAGACCGGACCTGTGCAGGCTGTTGAAAACGATCCAAGGATTACGAAAGCAGGAAGGATTTTAAGGGCCACTGCAATGGATGAACTTCCTCAATTATGGAATATCTTTAAAGGGGATATGAGTTTCGTTGGACCCAGAGCACTGAGGCCAAAGGAAAAGGAGGTTCATGGAAATCCTAATGAGATGGATATCAAAAAGATCTCTGGATATTATGACAGGCTTTCGGTGCGACCCGGGTTAACAGGAATGGCACAGGTCTATCTTCCCACCGATGCCCTTCGCAGTAAGAAATTCGAATATGACCTCCTCTATATCAAAAACCAATCCTTTCTCCTCGACCTCAAACTGATTTTCCTATCGTTCATCATCACATTCAAAGGCAAATGGGAAAGCAGGGAAAAGAAGGTATAATAAACAAAAATCTCAAATCACAAACTCCAAATCACAAATAAATACCAAATCTCAAATAATTTACGATAATAAATCAAGAATGACCGAAACAAAAAAAGCCAATAATTACGATTTAGAAGAACAGACGTATCAGTTTGCAAAAAATGTAGCTCTGTTTTGCAAGAAAATACCTCGAACTACTTCAAATATAGAATATATAAAGCAAGTAGTAAGGGCTTCAGGCTCGGTGGGAGCAAATTATATTGAAGCTAACGAATCGTTGAGTAAGAAAATCTTCATAATGAGAATTAAGATTTGTCGTAAAGAAGCAAAAGAGTCTGTTTATTGGTTGAGATTGCTTATAGATACCAATTCAGAAGATATTACTCAAACGGGGTTAGCACTTATGAAAGAAGCTGTTGAGTTAAAGAAAATATTTTCTTCTATTATAGAGAAATCGACCTAAAAAGTTATTTTAATTGTTTGGTGTTTTTATGATTTCATTGATATTTGGTACTTGGAAACTGTGATTTATTTGGAATTTGGTGCTTGGGATTTGTGAATTAATCATTCAGCATAGAGAAGATCATGGAGGTGTATGGTGATTGAAAAAAGAAAGTACAGTATGGGGTGGATACCTGATTATCCTGATTTCAGGGATTATACGGAAGAAACAGGTGTGGTTAAAGAGGTTCTTGAGCCTACGGGGTTGGTGAAGGTAAAGAGCCTGCCGGTATCTGTTGACCTGAGGGAATGGTGCTCACCTGTGGAGGATCAGGGCAGGCTTGGTTCATGCACTGCTCATGCCGGTGCAGGAATGATTGAATATTATGAGAGGAAGTCTTTCGGAAGACATACCGATGCCTCACGGCTTTTTCTCTACAAGGTTACCCGCAATCTGATGAAGGTAAATGGTGACACCGGAGCATATCTCAGGAGGACAATTGGTGCAATGGTGCTCTTCGGTGTACCTCCTGAGGTGCACTGGCCCTATACGGATGATGAAAAAGAATTTGACAAAGAACCGCCTGCCTTCCTCTATGCCTTTGCCCAGAACTATCAGACTATTACCTATTTCAGACATGATCCACCAGGCACATCAGCAAGCAACATATTGAAAAAAGTAAGGCTCTATCTCTCCAAAGGACATCCGGCGATGTTCGGATTCACTGTCTATAATTCTATAGAACAGGCAGAAAAGACAGGAAAAATTCCTTTCCCGTCACCTAAAGAGAGAATAGAGGGTGGACATGCAGTCGTTGTAGTAGGTTATGATGACAAAATGAAGATTGAGAACAACTACGGCAAGATAGAAACAACAGGGGCTCTTCTCATCAGAAATTCGTGGAGTGAGGAATGGGGAGAGAGTGGTTATGGATGGCTTCCTTATGAATACGTGCTGAAAGGGCTTGCAGAGGATTTCTGGTCTGTTCTGAAAAAGGAGTGGATTGACACGGGACAGTTTAGTGAGTAAAAAAGGTGAATAGGGAATGGGTGAATAGGGAAAATGGAAAAGAGAAATTAGAGACTGAGAGGCCGAGATTTAAAGTATATCTTTTTAGGTAGAAAAAATTGTTGATAATTTTCTCTACTATGAAATAAAGTAGTGTAAGAGGTGATAAAAACATGGCTAAAATAAATATTTCAATATCAGAAGATATACTTGAAGAAATAGAGAAAAAGCGGAAAGAAAAGCATCTGACCCGTTCAGGTTTTTTACGCAAGGCTTTTGAGTCTTATCTCCATGCTTTAGAAGAAGAGAAACATGAAGAAGAGAAAAGAAACGGGATTGAAAAGGCGATAAAGCTTCAGGATGAAATTCGTGCGAAAATTGGCAAGTGGGATTCTACACAGGATTTGAGAAAATGGAGAGAAGCACGTAAATGAAATTGCAGGGAAGATTAGCATATGTGGCAGATGCCTCTGTAGTTCTGAAATGGTATGAAAGAGACAAGGAGGAAGACCTTGAAAATGCGCTCAGGATCAGGGAGGATTTTAAAAACAGAACAACAGACCTGTTTGCACCTGAGCTTCTGATCTATGAGATTGCCAATGTTCTTCGTTACAAAGAAACGGTAGAAGAAAAATTAATTTTAAATACAATTCTCAGTATCTATGAAATGAGAATTCTAAGACCTGTGAATCAGCATGTTATGCAAGAAGCTGTCAGAATAGCTCGTAAATATGATATAACCGTTTATGATTCTACTTATATAAGTTTTGCAAAATATCTCGGTTGCCCTCTGATTACGGCAGACAGAAAACTTTTGCAAAGAATTAAGCTGCTTTCTCATATTCTTTCTATAGATGAATATTGATTGAGAATTGTGAGAATAAGTAAACTTAAACGTTGTACAAAATGAAGAGCGGACATGCTGATGAGTGAATTGGTGAAATGGGAAATCAGAAATCAAAAACTCGAGACTCGGAGACTATGAGACTAAGAGACAATATGTATGCAGTAATTCTCGCTGGTGGGAGCGGGACGAGGTTCTGGCCTATAAGCAGAGAGTCAACCCCAA
>JAOUJR010000300.1 GCA_029883145.1 Nitrospirota bacterium | reverse complement strand
ATATCCATGAGAGCTGCATAAGTTTAAAATCATCTAATGTCTTCGCTTCGGAAAGAGAAGCCATCTGCTTTCTATGAATGCATGAGATGATTTTTTCTGAGTATTCTGCGGTATCAGGGAGTCCAAGCCCAACGGCAGAAGCCCTTTTTTCTTCAGGACTTTCATAATAGTCAATAAATACCCGCCATATGTCCAGTTTATCCGCATCCCTTATGAGTTTAACGAAAAACACAATATCCTTTTTTTCGTTGCGTGGCAGTGAAAAGGCATTATGAAATCTTACTGACCGGACAATTACCTGTTGTTCATTTTGGGGAATATTCTGGAGAGGTTTTTCCTTGAGGAGAGTTTCGGCTCCGAGAAAAGCATGATTCACGGAGATACTGTCTTTGAATGTCTTATATTTCGCATATTGAGGGAATCTTCCGATGTCGTGGAAAAGTGCTATTGTCTCAGCAAGCATAATCTCGTTGTCGCTGAGAGACAAATCTCCGGCTATCTCTATAATATTTTTACATACATGGAAAGTATGTTCTTCCTTAAGAGAGATGTTTTTCTGATCTTCACTATCCAGAGAATAGTAAGACTTACAAAAATCAGAAAACCAGTTTTTAAAGAATAGTAAATCATCCTTAGTCATCTTCGATATTTTACAAGAGACTGTCAGGAAATCTGCTCACCTCTTTATAAAGGAACACCGGTCCGTCTTTACATACGAACTTACTGCCATGCTGACAATGACCACACTGACCAATGCCACATTTCATCCTCCTTTCAAGAGATACATAAACTCTCGATGGAAGGAATCCTCTTAAAAAAAGCCCTCTCGATATAAAGCGCATCATAATCTCAGGCCCACAGATAAACGCAAACGTTTTTTCTACATTGAATGATACCTTATCTAAAAGTTCTGTCACAAGGCCGACATGGTAAGCCCATATCGTACAAGGTGTAACTTCGTCAACGGCCAGTAACACCATTGCATCTTTTCGCCATACATCAAGCTCATTTTTGAAAAGGAGAGTATCAGGCCTCCTTGTACCGTATATCAGTGTCACGTTTCCAAAAGAATTTCTTTTGGTGAGAATTTCCTGTATGACAGGTCTCATCGGCGCTATTCCCAGACCTCCTGCGATGAGGAGGATGTCTTTCCCGATAGTGCTCTCTAAAGGCCAGCTTGAACCATAAGGTCCCCTAAGGAATAGCTCATCTCCTTCCCTCAACCTCTCGATGAATTTTGTTACTCTTCCAACTGCCTTAATGGTATGCTGGAATCTGTTTTCACATACAACAGAACTTAAGGATATAGGGGCTTCTCCGACTCCTGGATAACCCACCATATTGAACTGGCCGGGCTTTGTTTTATATACAGCATCTCTCAATAAAAGACTATATGTTCTGATATCAGTGGTCTCTAATTTTATATCTGTAATCACTGCTTTAAAAGGTATAAGCGGATTCTTCAATAGGTACGACTCCTTTGAACCTCTTTTGCCATTTCTGTCAGGTCTATATTTGTAGGACACCATGTAATACATCTGCCGCACCCCACAGTCTTTGTGACGCCATACTGTGATGTGTAGTTCAAATTATGTATTACAAATTGTCTGAGCCGGGACGCCCTTGTGCTCCTGAAATTTCCACCATGAACCTCTGCGAACCTCAAATCCTGACATGCATCCAACTGTCTGAATCTCGTTATCTCTTTAAGGTCCATACTCATCTCATCCACAATGTTATAGCAGAAGCATGTGGGACAAACCATGACACAATTCGAACATGAAAGACATCTCTCGTCAGCAGTTGTTGCCCAGACAGGGTGATCGAGGTTTTTCATTAAAAGTTCATCAAGTCCTCTTGTATCAATAATTTTTTTAAAGCTTTTGAGAAGCGATTTCTCTTTCTCAGACTTAAGACTCCATTCATTTGGGCCTGTTTCTTGCCCTTTTACACGGAATACCTCAAAACCCTTCTCACTTTTTATCTCTGCTAAATAATCTTCGCCAAGATCGGTGAGCAGTACATCATATCCTGATTGAATGTGAAGATGTGGACCTGTGCCGACAGACGAACAAAAACAGTTCTCAGAGACCTGCATACAGTTAAGGGCAATAAGGATAGTATTTTCTCGTCGCGCTTTGTAGAAAGGATCTACAAATTCACCGAGGAATGTCCTGTCCAGATAAAAGATTGCACTGATATCACAGGGATGAATACCTACAATCACCTGTTTTTCTACCCCTGTCATAACCTCCGCGACAGATAAGGTGCCATCATCTCTGAATTTCAGCATATCCTCTTTTGGCTTGTAAATAAACATCTTCCCCGGTGATAACATTGTTGTTGAATAATCCATGAAAAGATCTGCTGAGGAGGATATCTCTTTGAAAACTGTCTGATTACCGTCTCTCACAGGACCGAAAACTTTATATTCAGGTCTCAGGGTGTCTATACAACTAAAGAACACATCTTTAGATATCAATACATTAAATTCTCGGAAACCGTGCACCCCAGTCATACCACTTCCAGACATTTTTTGTTAAATCCTCATACTCTGTTTTGATGTGTTCATAAAGTCTTGCATTTTCTATTGCTATAGCCCCCTGACATGCGAGTGCCGAGAGGAAATCTATCTCTGATTCACTGAAGGTATAAGGCGTTGATGTATATACTCGAAGGACTCCTATTGCTGTTCCCCTTACAATAAGGGGTAGGGAAAGCAGGGCCATTATGCCTTCCTCGATTATCTCCTCAGGGTATTGAAGCCTTTTGTCTTTCTTAATATTATGCACTGATACGACCTTGCATTCCAGGCATTCTCTGTCAATAATGCTCTTTTCTACCTCGACAGGCCCCTTGTCTAAATACTTCTTGCTCAAGCCATATGCAGCCCTAACCTGAAGAGTTTTCCTTTCTTCATCCAGAAGCCTTATTGATGCAGCTTTCATGTTCAGTGTCTTTGCTGCATTTTCCACTATCATTTGAAGCACCTCATCAAGAGATAAGGTAGAGCTTATGGACTGAGAAATCTTTATAAGTGTCCGCATCTCATTCCATATTCTCGCCCTGTCAGCAAGTA
>JAOUJR010000021.1 GCA_029883145.1 Nitrospirota bacterium | reverse complement strand
TGTGACTGCTCCATCCACAAGAGGGCAGAAAGCCTTATCTTTGATGTTATCGACGATATCCATGAGAAGGTCGATATCATCATCCGTACCCTTACCGTCTTCAATCCTCTCGACAATATTCCGCATCCAACCTGTTCCTTCCCTGCAGGGCACGCATTTCCCACATGACTCATGTTCAAAAAACTTTAACGCCCTCCATAATATCTTCACCATACAGGTAGTATCATCCATAACTATGACAGCACCGCTGCCTAACCAACTTCCTGCATTTCTCATAGAATCAAAATCCATAGCACAGTCTATCTTATCGGGAGGTAAAACAGGTGTTGAGATTCCGCCAGGTATTACTGCCTTGAGTTTCCTGTTCTCTCTTATCCCCCCTGCATGTTTATAAATGAGTTCTCTCAGGGACGTGCCCATAGGAAGTTCATAAAGGCCAGGTTTATTAACATGTCCGCTGATAGAATATAGTTTAGGGCCAGGTGATTTAGCAGGACCTATTTGAGTGTATTCCTCCGGGCCTATTTTAATTATTAGAGGCACATTTGAAAGTGTTTCAATGTTATTGACGATAGTGGGCTTTCCCCACGCTCCTACATTCGCAAGACGATAGTATGGTATTCTCGGATGGCCTCTTCTTCCCTCAAGGGATTCTAAGAGTGTGGAGGCTTCACCACATATATATGCTCCTGCACCTTGATGAACAGTTATATGAAATTTTATACCTTTGCCGAGGATGTTGTCGCCGAGATAACCTTTATGGTAAGCCTCTTGTATCGCTTTATTCACTATTTCTTTTGCCTTAGGGTATTCTCCCCTAAGATAGATATATCCATATTCAGCACCGAATGAATATCCAGCAATAACCATGCCCTCAATTAATAAGTGTGGTCTTTTTTCAAGTATTGCCCTGTCTTTAAATGTCCCGGGCTCTCCTTCATCAGCATTCGCGATGAGATATTTCGGAGAAACCTCTTTATTGAGGCTGCAAAAATACCATTTCATCCCTGCAGAAAAACCGACACCTCCTCGACCCCTGAGATTCGCTTTTCTTACCATATCAATTACCTCTGCAGGTGACATGGCAAGGGCTTTTTGGAGGGACTGATAACCACCTTGGTTATTGATATAAAAATTTATATTTGCGGAATTGGGATTATCTATGTCTTTTAAAAGAAACGTTTCCATTCTGAACTCTTAACCTTTTAACCCCTAACTATATTGAGAAAGTATTTCTTCTATTGTTTTTTCTGTAAGATTCCCGTATAAATCATCATTAACAAGCATTGCAGGGCCTATAGCGCATGCACCAATGCACTCCATTATTACGAGAGAGAACCTGCTATCAGAAGTCGTAGAGCCGTCTTCAAGGCCAAACTTACGTCTTAAAAAGTCTACCACTTTTTCAGCTCCTAATATCATGCATGATACATTTGTACAAATTCGTATCAGGTTCCTCCCCATAGGTTTATGTTTCAACATTGAATAAAAAGTACCAACACCCCTGACAGCAGCTTTTGGAATGCCTAAAGTAGCGGAAATCTCTTCATATGCCTCGGCACCCAACCAGCCAAATTCTTTCTGAGCAATGTAAAGAGCAGGCAGAAGTGCTGCCTTACGATCAGGGTATCTTGCCTTTGTTTCCTCTAATTCTCTTATTGCTGTTTCACTAAACATTCTAAAAAATCCTATAGTGTTATCTGTCAGTTCTTAATCAATGAACCAAGAGCTGATAGCTCACTTATTTATCTGTCACATTCACCAAGCACTATATCAATTGTGCCAATATTTGCAATCACATCAGCAACTAAGTGTCCCACACACAACCTCGAGAGTACAGAGGCGTGTACAAAAGAAGGCGCCCTTATCCTCATCCTGTAAGGCTTTCCTGTTCCGTCGCTTACAAAATAGAAACCGAGTTCTCCCTTTGGCACCTCAGTTGCAACATAGATTTCTCCTTCTGGTACAGTAGGACCCTTTGTGATTAAAATAAATTGATGGATAAGATGTTCCATATCTTTTAAAATAAAATCCTTTGGTGGAAGAGTAAATTTAGGGGTGTCAGCCATCACAGGGCCGGGCGGCAATTTTTCAAGACATTGTTTTAAAATTCTATTTGATTGCCTTAATTCATGCATCCTGCAACGGTATCTGTCGTATGTATCGCAGTTTGTCCCGATAGGAACTTCAAATTCTACTTTATCGTATGCATCATAAGGAGTATGTTTTCTTATATCATACTGGACCCCGGACCCCCTTAATGTCGGTCCTGTAAGTCCCCAGTTTATTGCCTCTTCTGCTGAGATTACGCCTATGCCTACTGTCCTCTTGAGCCATATCCTGTTTTTGTCTATAAGGGTTTCATATTCCGGTATCCTTGTTGGAAATTCTTCTGTAAACTTGTACAGGCTGTCAAGAAACTCCTGAGAGACATCATTTCTCACACCGCCAACTCTCGGATATGTTACAGTAAGTCTTGCACCACAAATCATTTCAAACAGGTCAAGAATCCATTCCCTCTCTCTGAAGCAATATAAAAATACTGTCATTGCACCAATGTCCAGAGCGTGGGTTGCAAGCCAAAGGAGGTGGTTTGATATACGTGAAAGCTCACCCACAATGGTTCTTATAAACTTTGCCCTCTCCGGGGGATCTATTCCAAACAGTCTCTCGACTGCTACGACATAACCTATATTGTTTGACATCGCAGAAACATAGTCCAATCTATCGGTAAGGGGGAGTCCCTGAAAATAAGTCAGACTTTCACCAAGCTTCTCAATTCCCCTGTGCAGATATCCCACATAGGGTGTGACATTCACAATTGTTTCACCGTCTATCTCAAGGACAAGCCTCAGGACACCATGTGTTGCAGGGTGCTGAGGACCCATATTGACATTAAGCTCTCTTGTTTCCAGTATCTTTTCTACCTTTTCCATCCTATCCTTCCCAATCAAATTCTCTGTACTTCTTTGCCTTTTCAAGAACTTCAGCAAAACCAGACCATTCCTTTTCAGGCCCCTTGAGAGGGTAGTCTTTTCTTAAAGGATAGCCTTCCCAATCCTCTGGTAAAAGAATCCTTCTCAGGTCTGGATGCCCTTTGAATTTGATGCCAAACATATCAAAACATTCTCTTTCGTGCCAGTTGACACCAGCCCACAAAGATGTCACAGAGTCAATCTTCGGGTCACTTTCAGAAACTTGAGCATTTAAACGTATCATATGACGATGTCTTACTGAATATAAATGGTATATGACCTCGAACCTTGGTTCTTTTTTGCCAAGATAATCGACACCACAGAGGTCCCTGAGATGGTCAAAATCTAATACAGGGTCATCATGGAGAAACCTGCAGATCTCGACAATTTTCTCTTTTTTTATTATGACAGAGACTTGGTCTCTGAAACTTACTACATCGACAACCTCAAGAGGAAATTTTTCCTTAATCCTTTCAGCAATTGCTAATGGATCCATTTTCATATAGGGAAATTTCATGTTTACTTCTACTATCATCTCCACATACTCCATCTTGCTTGTTCTTTTCTCATTTTTTCCTGAAGCAATATCATTCCTTCCATGAGAGTTTCAGGCCTTGGGGGGCAACCAGGAACAAACACATCTACAGGGAGAAAAGTATCACATCCTTGGACTGTATTGTATGTTCTAAATATCCCGCCTGAGCATGCACAACTTCCCATTGCGACAACATATCGCGGTTCGGGAATCTGATCGAA
Organism: Nitrospirota bacterium; assembly: GCA_029883145.1. Lineage (GTDB taxonomy): Bacteria > Nitrospirota > Thermodesulfovibrionia > Thermodesulfovibrionales > SM23-35 > VGWZ01. Next base: position 8,462 of record JAOUJR010000021.1, on the reverse strand, counting down.
AACTCTTCTTACCACAGGCGCCATCTTTTTTGTCACTGTACCAGCAATAATGACGCAGTCTGATTGCCTTGGTGAACCTCTGAATATAATGCCGAACCTGTCAAAGTCATAGTGCGCTGCGCCAGCTGCCATCATTTCTATTGCACAGCATGCGAGTCCAAATGTAACAGGCCAGATTGATGATAACCTTGACCAATTCACCACTTTGTCTATAGAGGTGATGATGAGGTTCGGGGGAAGTACCTTTGTTCCTTCTTCTACCTCAACGAGCCCGATTGTTGATGTGTCTATTAACATCTCTTACCTCGCTATCTCTTAATCCCATTTAAAAGCTTCTTTTTTCCAGGCGTAGATATATCCAATCAAAAGTATAACGATAAAAATGACCATCTCAATAAAGGCAAAAATCCCGATCTTGTCAAAAACAATTGCCCATGGATAAATAAAAATAGCTTCAATATCGAATACAACGAAAAGCATCGCGATGATGTAAAACCTGATGGAAAACCTGAATTGAGGCTCACCAGTAGGAGTAATACCCGACTCATAGGGCATAAGCTTTTCGAAATACGGCCTTTTCATCCTGAATATCTCTCCAATTAATAAAGCACCCAGGCCGAAGGCCGTCGCAATGATAAGAAAGATAAGAATCGGTAAATAATTTGATGGCAAATAAGTTCCAGGCATACGAGTATATGTTTATACTCAAAATATCAATTGTTGTCAAGTAAAAAATTTACATTTTTAAATCTATAGGATTTTAATAGCCTTAACCCCTCACTATTATTCCATAAATTATATGAGATATAATAAAAAAATAACTTCGTGACTTCTCGGTTATAAGTTTGACTTGCATAATTGAACAATGATGATATAATATAACCCGTTTAACTTTAAAGTAAGATGGAAGCAAAGAGATTTGTCTACTCCCTAACCGGAAAACTCATTCTAACCATAAGTGCCTTAATGGTCATAGGAAGCATTATTCTCGGTTATCTTATGTACCGCAATCGTGAGGCAGAGCTTATTGAACATAGTGTTGATAGCGGTATCTCCTTTACAGAGCAAATAAAGAAAAGCACCCGTTTTGGTATGGTGAATTATGATGTGAATTTGATCCAGCGAACCGTTGAGGATATAGGTTCTTCTAAAGGAGTGAATAAAATCAATATCTTCGACGCGAAAGGCAAAGTTGCATATTCTGCTCGTAAAGAAGAAATAGGAACGGTGCTCAGTCTGGATTCATATGTCTGTAAACCATGTCATGCAGGAGTGAGTAAACCAAAAACAACACAGAGCTGGTCTATCAGCAGGGATAAAGAAGGGTACAGGGTTCTTAATGTTATACAACCTGTACATAATGAGCCTGTGTGCTACAGTGCAGCATGCCATGTCCATCCTAAGGACCAATTGGTTCTCGGGCTTGTTGAGGCTGATCTCTCACTCGCGTATCTCGATAAAGGTATAAGAAAACAGGGATTAGTGCTCATAGCGTACATTGCGAGTTTTTTCTTGATTATCTCAATTGTCCTCTATATAATCCTCTGGAAATTTGTCCATACTCCTGTGAATATACTTTCCAAAGGGATGAAACGCGTTGCTTCAGGTGACCTTAATTATAATGTAAAGATAGACACAAAGGATGAGATGGGGGAACTTGCAGAGGTATTCAATGCGATGACCGCTGACCTTTCAAAGGCAAAAAAAGAATTAGTCGAGTGGGGAAACACACTCGAAAAAAAGGTCGGTGAAAAAACCGAGGAGATTCGTAAGGCTCATGCACAACTTATCCATTCTGCAAAGCTTGCATCCCTCGGAAGGATGGCTGCTGGTGTAGCCCACGAGATAAACAGTCCTCTCACAGGCATAGTTACTTTTGGTCATCTTTTACTCAAGAAATTCCCTGAGGGCAGTGAAGACAGAGAAGACATCGAGGTTGTCATCGAACAGGCAAATAGATGTTCAAATATTATTAAAGGACTTCTGAGCTTTGCAAGAGCCACCACAGTTGATAAAGGGCCAGTGAATATAAATGATGTTGTGAAGAGTTCTTTAAATATGGTATTGCGAAAGGCAGACTTCTTCAATATCACTATTGAACAGAATCTCGATGAATCGCTTTCACCTGTTGAAGCTAATGCATCTCAACTTCAGCAGGTCTTCTTAAATATGATTCTCAATGCAGCAGATGCAATGGAAGGCAAAGGGACATTAACTGTATATACCCGTAAGGTTACCGAAAATGACAGGACTTTTGCAGAAGTTGAATTTACTGATACAGGTCACGGTATATCTCAAGAGAATATGGCAAAACTCTTTGAGCCGTTCTTTACCACAAAACCTGTTGGGAAGGGGACAGGACTTGGGCTTGCGGTAAGCCACGGAATTGTGCAGGAACACGGAGGTAAAATTTTTGTAAAGAGCACAGTTGGAGAAGGTTCAAGCTTCTTTGTGAGGCTGCCTTTATATGAGAGATGAATAAGCAACAATATATAAGTGGAGTTCATCATGAGTAAGGGAAAGATTTTAGTCATAGACGATGAAGATATAGTGTTAATGAGCTGCCATCGGGCTCTTACTCCCGAGGGTTATGATGTAAAGACCGCGAAAAGCGGAGTAGAGGGGCTGAAGATGCTCGAAAACGAATTGTTCCACGTTGCCTTGATAGACGTCAAGATGCCTGACATGGACGGGATGGAAGTCCTGAAAAAAATCAAGGAAAGATGGCCTGATGTTGTCGTGATCATCATCACAGGATATAGTGCCATTGCTTCGGCTGTTTCTTCTATAAAGCTTGGTGCATTCGATTATATTGAAAAGCCCTTTACACCCGATGGTATTATGTCAGTAATAAAAAAGGCTATTAGCCAGAAGGTTTAGAATAGAGTTTATAGTATAAATGAATTGATTAATTTATACTGTCTTTCTAAAATAGCGATGAGTTAAATAGATTCCGAGAGGTGAAGGCACATATGACTCGGCGGTATATAACAATACTTTATACTGGAGGCAAGGTATGGAAAAAAAGGGGAAGATATTAGTATTAGATGATGACCCTGTTGTAACCCTGAGCGTTAAAAGGGTGCTTGGAGCCGAGGGCTATACTATCATAACAGTTGACAAGGGGAAAGAGGCCCTAAAGAGAATCGGGAGCGAGGAATTTGATCTACTAATATCTGATATAAGGCTTCCAGATGTTGATGGAATGACGGTAATAAAAGAAACAAAGATTATCCAGCCAAAGTTAGATGTGGTTATCATTACAGGGTACCCAAATTTGGAGGATGCGAAAGAATCAGTCAAGCTTGGGGTATTTGAATATATTGAAAAGCCATTCACGCCTGAATTTATGATAAATGTTGCAAAGAAGATTTTTGATAAGAAAGGCTGGATACTGAGGCAGTCATTTATAGACGAGTTCAGAAACTATATAACCCCTTTAAGAGATAAAGAAAATCCAGTGATATTTTATAAAGAAGGGACATGGGCAAGGCCGATTAAAGAAAATATATGGGAAGTTGGTTGTGATGTGAGATATTGGCTCCTTGCAGCCGAACTCTTGTATATTGACATACAGAAAGGGCTTACTACTCTTGTCGCCGGGGTTCCTTTTGCCACGGTATCAAGCAGTAGAGGTGATACACACGAAATTGTTTCTCCGATGACAGGTGTGGTAAAAGAGATTAACAATCAGGCAAATGAGGCGATGAGTGCTCTCATACGTGACAATCTGAGCGAGGGCTGGCTCCTGTGGTTAGTGAGAGTTCAACCAGTAACACTAACGTAGGAGTTGATAAATAGTATGGAGAGCAATAAAGGAACAATGTGTGGAAAAATTGCATATGAGGTGGGAGCGAGGCCATTAGGTGAAAAATTGAAGATTGGGGGGAGAACATCATGTTTAAGATTTTAAAGAAGGAAGAGCTCTCAGAAGTGATAACCTTGTTCGAGATTGACGCAAAACATATCGCAAAGAAGGCGAAGCCGGGTAATTTTTTCATCCTTAAAATTCACGAGGAAGGAGAGCGTATTCCATTAACTATCGCTGATTTTGATAGAGACAAAGGAACGATCACTTCTGTTTTTCAGAAAGTTGGAAAGACAACATATCACCTCGGCACATTAAATGAAGGCGATTATCTGTCCGATGTGATTGGTCCGCTGGGGAATCCTTCACATATAGAAAATTTTGGAAAGGTTGTCTGTGTGGGGGGTGGGGTTGGGATTGCGCCTGTATATCCGATTACAAAGGCATTAAAAGAGGCAGGCAACAAAATCATCTCAATTATTGGTGCGAGGTCAAAGGACCTCCTTTTCTGGGAAGACAAGATGCGTAAGGTATCAGATGAACTCATTGTCACCACAGACGATGGCTCTTATGGCAGAAAGGGAGTTGTCACTATACCACTGGAAGAAATTCTTAAGGGAGATCAGATGAAGGCAACTAAAAAACATGTTCCGTCTTTCGAAGACCGTGAAGCAGTGCAAGATCCCAGTGTGAATTTGGTAATTGCTATCGGACCTCCCATTATGATGAAATTCGTATGTAAAACAACTGAAAAGTTCAATGTAAAAACGATAGTGAGCCTGAATTCAATTATGGTGGACGGGACAGGGATGTGTGGCGCATGCAGAGTAGAAGTGGGAGGAGAAACAAAGTTTGCCTGTGTCGATGGTCCGGAGTTTGATGGTCACAAGGTTGATTTTGATCTGCTCATGAAGAGACTGCAGATGTATCTTGTTGAGGAGAAGGTCGCAATGGATATGTATAGCGGAAAGATGTGAGAGAAAGATGGAGGTTAAATAAATGGAAGAGCAAGAGGAGAAGAAAGAACAGAAAAAAAAGATTAAAGTAAAAATGAGGGAACAACCGCCTCTTGAGAGGATTAAAAATTTCAATGAGGTTCCCCATGGCTATTCTCCTGAAGAAGCAGTTGAAGAAGCAACAAGATGTTTATCATGCAAAAGACCAACCTGTGTTGACTATTGCCCGGTAGAAGTAGATATTCCTGGATTTTTAAAGCTTGTGAAAGAAGGAAAATTCTTAGAAGCTGCCTATAAAGTGAAGGAGACAAATGCATTGCCTGCTGTATGCGGGAGGGTATGTCCTCAAGAGGTTCAATGTGAATCGGGATGCATTGTGGGAAAGAAAGGAGAGCCTGTAGCAATAGGTAACCTTGAAAGGTTTGTTGCTGATTATGAGGCTGAAAAAGGTGAGGTGATGATCCCTGAGAAACCGAAACCAACAGGGAGAAAAATAGCGGTAATAGGTTCGGGACCAGGCGGGTTAACGTGTGCAGCTGATTTAGCAATGTCAGGGCATCAGGTTACCCTCTTTGAAGCACTGCATAAAGCAGGAGGGGTATTGATTTATGGAATACCAGAGTTCAGACTTCCAAAGCAAATCGTTGCGCGGGAAGTTGACTACATTAAAAAGCTGGGAGTTGAGCTCGTCGTGAATGCAGTGATCGGAAAACTTTTTACTATTGATGAATTATTTAATGAATATGGATACGATGCCTGTTTTATTTGTATAGGTGCTGGGTTACCCATGTTCATGGGAATACCAGGGGAGAATCTTAATGGTGTGTACTCAGCAAATGAATTTTTAACAAGGTCAAATCTCATGAAGTCATATCTTTTCCCAAATTATGACACACCGATAAAAAAAGGAAAAAGAGTCGCAGTAGTTGGTGGTGGAAATGTTGCAATGGATTCTGCAAGGATAGCAATGAGACTTGGTGCAGAAAAGGTATATCTCATCTACAGACGTTCCGAAGTTGAAATGCCCGCAAGAAAGGCGGAAGTCCACCATGCGCATGAGGAGGGCATAGAATTCTTACTTCTCACCAATCCAACGAGGTATATTGACGATGGTAAGGGGAATGTCTGTGCGGTTGAATGTGTAAAGATGGAATTGGGAGAACCTGATGAGTCTGGCAGGAGAAAACCAGTTGTAATAAAAGGAAGTGAATTCCAGATGGAGATTGATATTGCAATCCCTGCGCTCGGGACAAAGGCAAACCCGCTTTTAACGAAAACAACGACTGATCTAAAACTCAACAAGAGGGGTTATATTATCGCTGAAGAAGCGACAGGCATGACCTCGAAACGGGGTGTCTTTGCAGGCGGAGATATTGTTACAGGTGCTGCAACAGTTATCCTGGCGATGGGCGCAGGAAGAAAGGCAGCAAGGGCAACTAATGAATATCTCAAATGGAAATACTGGGACGTGAGTAATTTAGCGAAAGCGATTTAGATAAATTTTGTGATATAAAGAACAAAAGGAGGGATTGCTGATGGCTGACAATATTAAAATACTGGTAGTTGACGATGAGCCTATAGTAATCAGGAGTACGAAAAGAATTCTTGGTGCTGAAGGTTATGATGTTGAGGGTGCGAGTGGCGGGAGAGAAGCCATACTCATGATGGAACAGAAAAACTATAATCTTGTCTTGACAGACCTGAAGATGCCTGAGGTAGATGGTATCACACTGATGAGATGGATAAGAAAATCAAGACCGGAAACCGGGATCGTAGTCATTACTGGTTATCCGTCACAGGAGACAATTAAGGATGCTCTTGAACTGGGGATCATTGACTATGTGCCGAAGCCCTTTACTCCGGCTGTACTGCTCGATGTTACACACAGGGCATTTGATTGGATGAAAGGTAAAGTGCTGGCAGAAGAGATACCTAAGGAAGAGTTTCCGCCGTCGATGATTGGTGAATTGGACAGGGTTATTAAAGACTATAAAGGTAAACCCGGCAATACAATACCAGTCCTTCAGCGAGCTCAGGAAATCGTTGGTTATCTTCCTCCCATAATACAGAAAAGAATAGCAAGAGGACTGAATGTATCTACAGCGGATGTACACAGTATTGTTTCTTTCTATTCCTTCTTCTCGATGAAACCGAGGGGAGAGCATATTGTAAAGGTCTGTCTTGGAACTGCCTGCTATGTAAAGGGGATTGAGGCAGTAGTAAACAAGCTCAAAGAAGAGTTAAAGATAGAAATGGGTGGAATAACTGATGACAAGAGATTTTCTATGGAGTCTGTACGCTGCCTCGGTGCGTGTGGTCTTGCACCTGTCATGGTTATAGACCAAGATACACATGGTACTTTAGAACCAAAGAAAGTAGCGCAAATTCTTGACGAATACAGACCAGTAAGTAAAGAAACAACCTAATAAGGAGGTAAGAAAATGGCTAGATTGACAATAGATGATTTAAAGAAAATTAAAGAAAAACAACAAGCAGCCTTTACACTCAGGCAAGGAGGCCATAGGGCAAAGGTTACAGTACATATGGGGACATGCGGAATCGCCGCAGGGGCAAGGGATGTCATGACCACTGTAATGGATGAAATTGCTAATGCGAATGTGGAAGATGTTATCGTGACGACTTCAGGCTGTGCAGGGCTCTGTTCACGTGAACCTATGATTACTGTGGAGATAGTCAACGAGCCACCCATCAAATACTGTGACCTGAATGCGACGAAGGTAAAAGAAATATTTAAAGAGCACATCATGGGTGGTAAACCTGTAGAAAAATATGCTCTGGTACTCGGAAGTGAGACAACATACTAAAATTCAAAATGAATAGGACAAGATTAATAATTATGGAATTTCTTTATTTGAATTTCTATAGAGGAGAGTAGGCATGAAAAAATCTCGTACAAACCTAATGGTATGCGCAGGAAGTGGCTGTGTTGGAGCCAAGTCTCTTAAAGTGAAGAACGCCCTTCAGGAAGAATTGAAAAAGTGGAAACTCGAAGACGAAGTAACGGTAGTTCTTGCAGGGTGCGCCGGTGTCTGTACCCGTGGGCCAATTATTACTGTGTATCCAGAAGAAATCTTCTATGAAAATATAAAGATTGAAGATGTTCCCTTTTTAGTAGAAGAGCATTTCCTAAAAGGAAGGCCTGTTGAGAAATTTATGTATAAAGAACCTGTGGAAAGATTGGCTATTCCGCGCATGAGTGAAATACCATTTTTTAAACACCAGGTTCTGAGGGTATTAAGGAATAAAGGACTCATTGATCCGGATAAGATTGAAGAATACATTGCAAGAGACGGTTATTCGGCTGCGGCAAAGGCACTGACGGAGATGACCCCTGAAGAAATAATTAAAGTTGTAAAAGATTCAGGCATTAGGGGAAGAGGCGGTGCTGGTTTTCCAGTAGGTGTGAAATGGGAAGTATGTGCAAAGATGGATTCAGGACAGAAATACATGTTGTGTAATGGTTCTGCTGCCATTAAGGATGGGGATAGGGCTTTAATGGAATCAGATCCACATGAAATCATTGAGGGAATGATAATCGGTGCGAGAGCTATAGGTGCAACCAAGGGATATATTTACGTGAGAACTGATTACACCATTGCTGTTGAACGTCTGCAGAAAGCAATAGACCAGGCTACAGAGGCAGGTCTTCTTGGTGAAGATATCTTGGGCAGTGGCTT
>JAOUJR010000299.1 GCA_029883145.1 Nitrospirota bacterium | reverse complement strand
CATTGGAGAATAAAATGGCTGATAAACAAAACATTGACGAGAAAATAACCAAACTTATTCAAAGCCTAGAAACAGATATTCCCGCTCCAGTTGAAGAGGATCTCCAGGCAAAAGCAGAGACTATTCTGCCTGTCCACAAAGTCCGGATAAAACGAAGGCCTCTTTTCATCGGAATTCTAACCAGTGCCGCCGTGATTCTATTTGCTTTATTGTTCCTCTTCCCTATTCTTCAAAAAAGACATGAGCCTCAGATAACGGAAATACGCACTGAATTTGAAATAAGAGATAAAAATATAAAAATTATCTTTATTCAAAGGCGTGATTTTAATCTCTTTAAGGAGGAAAGATAATGAGAAAAAAGAATATTTCGATCTTATTTTTTGTTTTGATATTTGTATTTACCATCTTTCTAATGAAGGTGACTTTACTTTCAGCTGAACTCGTTCAAGAAGAGCAAGCGAATACAGAATCCTCGAAGCAGATTTCTCAGGATCAGGAAGAGATAGTAATTAAAACTTATTCTTTGAAATTTGTCAGCCCACTTGAAATTAAAAATGCTGCAGGGTTATATATCCTTGCTTCGACCACGACCGATGATACCATTACAGTACAAATACGCAGAAAAAATATTCCCAGGTTAGAGGAGCTAATAAAAAAGCTTGATGTTGAAAAAAAGACTATTTTAATCAAAGTTTACACAGTGATTGCTTCAAAAGAGAAAGAGCCGCAGGAAGATGAAGCAATAGAAAACAAGGATTTAAGAAAAGTGCTAGATGAGCTTAGAAATTTATGGAATTTTAAATCCTATAAAGTTGATGGCCCTTCTTTCGTGACTATTAATGAATATTCTGGAGCTTCATTGAGATTAGTTTCCAGTGTTTCTTATTTTTATATGCATATCCTGCATGCCAAAGTGAAAGGAGAAGAAGCCGGCAAAAGACATGTCTCTATCGGGCTAATACAGCTGAAATGGAGGCCGGGTATAACGGCAGAGAATGAACAAACTTTAATTGATGCAGGTGATATAACCATTAAAGAGAATGGCTATTTGGTAGCGGGCATAAGCGGTTATGGTCTCAGTGGAAGAGATGCTAAAGCTCTTATCCTGATAATCAACGCTGAAATTAAGTAGATTATAAAATTTTCCGATACAAAGAATATCTGCATCCTATTTCCAGAAGAAAAAGCCTCCAAAAGCCCTGGCTCCCCTCGATTGTACACTAGCGATTCAAGGAATAATATTTATATCCTGGATGACAAGGGGAAGATGATATATGTATTCAGCGAAGAAGGGAGATTTCTAAGAAAAATGGGAAGGCCTGGTCAGGGTCCTGGAGAGTTTGAAAGACCTTGCTCAATTTACATAGACTCAAAAAATGTAATTTACATCTTGGATGAACAGAACAGAAGAGTTGAGATTTTTGATTCAAAAACTAACCATATCAAAAGTATTAAATTTATAAATTTTCCTTCTGGTTCAGGAGCAAACGTTATTGTGGATATAAGTGGAAATTTTTATATCTCTGGATATTATAGAATTCAAAACTCAGTTATCGCTAAATTCTCATCCACAGGGGAATTACTAAAGCACTTTTTTCTTCCAGTAATAGAACACAAGGGAATAAAATTCAGTGAACACAATCAAATAATAGTTAATCAGTATTTAACTGGAGGCTCAGTGTGTTTTGACGAAGAAGAAATGATCTTTTTCTCTTATAGGTGGCCTTATTTAATAAAAATTCTAACTACAGAGGGAAATGAACTTTTTCAATTTAATAGAAAAAGTAATTTGAACTGGACACCTTTCATTTTTAGACACAAAGATGAAAGCGGTCTTCTTTTTAAAAGCTCTACCCGTTCGCAAAAAATATTCTTTTTATATAAAAATTGTTTAGTAAATTTCATTTATGGCCTTGATTGGGAAGGAAATCCAAAAATTAAGATACCTCAACTATCAGTTGTAAGCAAAAATCCAGACAAGTACTTTAAAATAAAAAGAGAATTTGCAGTTTTAGATTTCTACACTAAAGAAGGAGAATTCATAGCATCAACTGAGGTAGATGGAAAGATTGATTTCCTATCTTCTGACAAAAAAGGAAGAATATTAGGTGTAAAACAAGATGAGGAAGACATACAAACAATAGTTAGATACAGAGTTGATATAACTAAGAATAAATGAATATATTTAAAAGTAGCTTGAACCAAATCCCCTAAAGCCCCGGCTTCCCTGGATTGAAAAAGAGATCTGAACGAGTTAGAATTTTTATAAAGGTGGGAATATGGAAAGCAAAACTAAGATGGTTCAAATCATTCTGCTTCTTTCAGCCTTTATTATGCTTTTTTCATCTGGTGGACAAAAGGCTGAATGAAAAGGGACAACAGAAGAAGAAAATGAAGTATGATATCGTATATAAAATAGGGATGGGATAATTGAATACAAATAGAATGAAAATCAAACTGGCTTTTCTGATTTCTTTAACAATAATTATCACAATTGCATTTATAATAATAGCTTCCAGCCTGAATACAAGATATTATTTGCTTTTATCAGTAACATTGCCGCTCATTTATTTATCATTAAAACAGCATCAAAGACTAAACAGAGCTAAGTTAATAGCAAATTTAAGAAAAAAATGGGGGGCAGCAGAATCAGGATCTCGAAACCTTTCTGAACTTCATGCCAATCATAAAAAAACACTAACAGGAGACGATAATAAATATGTGCTTGATGATAGAACCTGGAACGATCTGGATATGGATTTAATTTACGCCCAAATAGACAGGACAATGACCATTCCCGGTGAACTTTCGCTTTTCTCTCTGCTCAGACGGCCTCTTGTTAGTGAAGAGGAGCTTATAAAAAGAAATTATTTGATTAACCTTTTTTCTCAGGACCAGAGTATTAGAGAAGAATATCAAGTAGCTCTATCTAAGTTAGGCAAAAGGGAAGATGTTTACAATTTAGATATCCTGTGGGAGGAAAAACCTCCTGTTAACAAATATGCCTTATTATTCATCTTCATATTATTGTTGATTCCTATTTTTTTATTGTTTGGCATCATGACTGTCCAAATTAGCCGAAACC
>JAOUJR010000298.1 GCA_029883145.1 Nitrospirota bacterium | reverse complement strand
TTTCAGTTTGGCATACTTTTTGAGGGCTTCTTCATAATTTACAAGGCCAAAGTCAGACCATTCCATCCCTTCAGGTAAACTTGGCCAGATACGGTACGGTCTTGGACGTATAGGTATAGGTATAGGTGGTGTTAATCCAACAACTTCACAAAAGGCTTTAAAATCTTTGACCCTTACTGCCCATATCATTCCTGTGGTGCCAGCCAGTCTTTTATATAACCTTACCCCACTCAAATCAAACCAAGGCTTATCATATGTCCTGGCAAGAGGAATATCTTCCTCTCTTAGTCTCTTCCGAATAACATCCTCACCCTCAACAACCCTTATCTCTAATGAAGGAACTGTAATTGGAATATAATCTCTAGTAATTTTGGGAGCAATAAACGTTGCGCCAAGATAGCTCATACAAGCTTCAACTTCGCCCTCGTGCACGCCCCAGTTGTAGCATCGTCCAACCCTATATCTTTTTAATGTAAACGGTTCTTTAGCATCTTCCACAGTATATTCATGGGGTCTGCTCTTATCCTTGGCTTGATACTTTTTTGGATCAGGAAATCTCTTTCTGGCCAATTTAGCCACTCTCTCTGCCCTATGACAGGATATACCACCATAGTATTCCTCTAACCCACCCCCCCTTGTTAGTAAAATTACACCTTTACCTTTTTTGAATACTGGTATCTCAACCTCACCCCTGAGAGTTAGACCGAAATACTCGGCAACCTTTTCTATGTCTCTCTCATAGAAGGCCCAAACCAAATTTCCCTTCTTCGATACAACCCTTATAACCTTGAATGCATTCTCGCTTTTACCAAGTGTGCATACCTTTTTCCTCTTCTTCTTACTTATAATGCGTTGAATTTCTTTGTTGATTTTATTGATAATTATCTCCTTCTTGCCGACAAAACAACCAAGCTGGCGCCGAGTAATAAGAATTAATCTCTCTCCACGATAGGTTCCATCGGTAATGACCGGATACCCTGTTGGCCTGAGTTTTATATTCAATTTCTTAACTCGTGCCAGCTTTTTAACTTCCCCCTCCTTAAATGTCCAAACAAGCTGTGGTCTTAAAAACTTACCAATGCGAAACTTTGTCACAAACTGGACACTATCTATTTCCGCATCTTGGCCTGGTCTACATTTCTCTATTGGTGGTAAAGGTGATTTAATCTTTTTAACAGTCTCCCTCTCATTCAAGAAATACTTGCCTACAATATGCTCCTTGGTTGTAATTTGAACAGGAATATCATCTTTAGCGATTTTCCATTCAATATAGCCATAAGGCATTGTACCCCTTATCCCTCTCATGAACCGCCAAATCTCTCTAAGTGATACTTTGCCTCCCCTATCAACAAAATCCTGCGTATCACTGATTGGGGTTTCGCCCCAATCATCGCCCCAATCATCGCCCCAATCAAAGACCCCTTGTCCATTATTGCCAAGTAGAATTAGATTAGTTTTTGTGGATGGTGGGAACATCTCATATAAAATTATTGTAAGTATTACAGCGACCACTCCAAAAGTGACTACGGATGTTTCTGGGTATAATTTGTAGGGTGCTGGGAAAATCTGTAACATCCTGATTGTACTATATGTAAAGGTTGCCATGCCTACCGGCAGGCAGGCGGCAGCCCACCTACGCCCCAATAGCTTCGGTGGATGAGCAGCTTTATCCTCCATAGTCCGCATTAGTCGGACGAAGGAGGGCACGGGAAGCAAGGTCCTGAGCTTGTCGAAGGAAGGTAGTCCTAAGCCTACATGCCGCAACCAATTTATGGATTCCTTTATTCCTAATTTTTCCAATATCCAATTACTTATCCCTGGAAATGCCTTGAAGAATAGTATTGTTAATAAGGCACCCCATAAAATAACAAACCCTACACTCAACCGTCCGCCACATCCTAAAACCCCCGGCAATAAAAGGGTCAAAGCAAATGGCAAGAGGGATTTTAGAGAAGTCTTTGGAGCATGTCTTCCATCTGAATCCAATCTTCTCTGCTCCTCCTCCTCTTTCTCTATAATTCGTCTCATAAGTTGAATAACCTTATCTTCCTTTGCCAACTCTTCATTCTCAAGGACCATCATTGCTCTATGGATACTATCATTATCTATTCCTATCGATCTCCACTCCTTATTATTCACAAAGTATGCCTCAAGCACTGTCGGCCAAATAGGTATCCCCATTTCTGTAAGCTTGGCAAACATATTTTCTGAAATCTGCGGAAACGACAACAACAAGGCATAAAGATCGTATAGCCTATATCCAATCTTTTGTTTAAGAGTCAATTCATCCGCATCGATACTATCTTCAAAATCACCTATGGAAATTAATCTATTACGATATTTCATATTTGTGGGAGAAATAAATCTATGTATTATCCCCGATTTGTGTAGATGGCGCAATTGAAGGCCTGAATCAGCAACCATATGTAAAATCTTTGCCTTATTCCTTTTAGTCTTTTCAACATGTAACATTATTTTCATATCCCCTCTTTTAGTAAATTCTTTCCAGCCAATCAAATCGACTAATCCACCCAATAATTGCATATCTGATTTGTCTTCCATACCCTCAATTGTGAATCCAAGCATTCTACCCTGAAAAGTTTTATTATAATACCTGCCGAAACCTCCTGGATAATCAACACGCATTCCTTTTTCAAAAGCCTTCCTATTTATTCTCCATTGATTATATGCCCTCTCATAAAACATCCCCTTGTAGGGTTGATCAAAGCATTGGTCCTCGACAAAACCACCTTCCACATCAAAGAAAGGCTCTCGAGGAACTGTCCACATTACGAATGGCTCGAGTACCTCATTTTGGTTAAAACATACCCCTTTGATTCTAATTGCATTAATTACACAGTTATTAATAAAAATAGGTTCTGGGAGATTAATAGTTACTGAACGACCTATCCCCATCCCCATATCTCGCTGGACTGAATCTTCTTTGCTGAAATCGACAGCAATAGCCTCCCTGATTTTTCGAAGCACTTCATCAGGTAATTTCTTTCTCAACTCCTCATCAAGATAAAATTCTGCTTCTTTGTCTTCTCTCGCTTTCTCATTAAAAACAACCTCGGGTTTTGGTATTTCTGCTTTA
>JAOUJR010000297.1 GCA_029883145.1 Nitrospirota bacterium | reverse complement strand
GAACTCAATATTATTATAAAAGGAGATGTTCAGGGTTCTGTTGAGGCAATCAAGGATGCCCTTGAAGGTATTGCACACCCGCAGGTGAAGGTAAAGGTCATCCATTCATCTGTTGGGGGTATTAATGAATCGGATGTTATGCTTGCGGCTGCCTCAAATGCAATTATTATAGGTTTTAATGTGAGGCCTGAAATCAAAGCCTCACAGACAGCAGAAAAAGAAGGCGTTGATATAAGGCTTTACAATGTGATTTATGAAGCAATTGAAAATGTAAAAAAGGCACTCGAGGGTCTCCTTGAGCCTACGCTGAAGGAAAAAACACTCGGACATGCAGAAGTTCGCCAGGTATTTCAGATATCGAGGATTGGAACGGTAGCAGGATGCTATGTACTTGATGGCTTTATAAGTCGTTCAGGTGATGGTATGAGAGTTATCAGAGAAAGTATTGTGGTATATGATGGGAAGATCGCTTCTCTCAAAAGATTTAAAGAAGATGTGAAAGAGGTACAGACCGGATACGAATGCGGCATCCTGATAGAAAACTTTAATGATCTGAAAGTCGGAGATATACTCGAGAATTATATTATTGAGAAAATAGCAGCAAAACTATAAAAGCTCATGGTTAATAGCTGGTGGTATAAAAACTATAAAAACTATGAGCTATCAGCGAAGAGCTAACGATGCTTCCCTATAAACGTTCCCAGAGGGTCAGTGATCTTCTCAGAAAAGAGATCGCAGATATCATTATTTATAAACTTAAAGACCCGCGAATCGGTTTTATCACCATTACCGGAGTTGATGTCACCGATGATATTAAAATCGCAAGGGTTTATGTGAGTATCTTCAATGAGGAAGAGAGAAAAACAACACTCGAGATATTGAGTTCAGCGAAGAGCTTCATACGCACCGAGCTTTCAAAAAGACTCAAAATGAAATTTATACCGAGCATTGAGTTCAGGCTTGATACCTCTGCTGAATATGGTAACCGGATAGAAAAACTCCTGAAAGAAATTGGGGAAAAAGGTGAAGGACATAAATAAATCCAACGTCCTGAAGGTTCCTCCTGAACTCATTTCATTTTTAAAAGAAGGAGACAGGTTTTTTATTGCAACCCATATTAATCCCGAAGCAGATGCACTCGGTTCTGCTCTTGCTCTTTCCATGGCACTTGAATCTCTGGGAAAAGAAACTTTTGTTTATGACCGTGACAATGTACCTGAGTTCTACAGATTTTTACCAGGATATGAAAAATTTAAAAATTCAACCAATGGCCTTCAGCCTTCACATTTCAACCTCATTTTGCTTGACTGCAATAGTTTAAAAAGAGCAGGAATTGAAGGAATAAGATTTGACTACTCTGCAGTAATAGACCACCATGCGACAGAAAAGTCTACAACACATGGGAGCTTTGGCGATATAAGGTGGATAGAGCCAGAGGCAGCAGCTACAGGATTAATGGTTTTTTATCTTATAAAAGATCTCGGAGTACCTATAACAAGAGAGATTGCGATAAACCTCTATGCTGCAATTTCGATTGACACAGGGACATTCAGGTACAAAAACACAACTTCAGAAGTGCTAAGGGTTGGCGCGGAACTTATAGAAACCGGTGTAAGCCCTGCGTATATAGCACACAGCCTTTATGAGACATGGTCTAAAGAAAGGTTTGATTTGTTGATAATGGCCTTAAATACCCTTGAAATAAGAGATGACGTTGCTATTATCTATGCGTCAAAAGAGATGTATAAGAAAACAGGGGCGAATCCAGCGGATACAGAGAACTTTCCTAACTTCCCGAGGATGATGAAAGATATTAAGGTATCCGCATTTTTTAAAGAGATAGGGAAGAATGACTGGAAAGCAAGCCTCCGTTCCAAGGGGAATATAAATGTGGCAGAGATTGCCGCTCTCTTCGGCGGTGGTGGACACGAGAATGCTGCAGGTTTTGAGATAAAAACTGATCTCGAATCAGCAAAGAAATCTTTATTAAAGGCACTTTCCAAGGAGAAGATTCATTCGTGAAACTTTTTTTTCGCAAGCCAAACCCCCAATTTGATGAAAAAATTGATGCATTGATAGATTTAGCAACTATTAATGATAATCGCGATATTATCCATGAGTTAATCGTTGCGAGTCTGAAAATCGGTCAGGACACAAAAGACCGGTCTATTTTAAAAATGATGAATAGCACCCTTAAAGAGATGCGATACACGGCTAAGGTTTTCGGACCGTATCGAAACAGGATGAAGGTAACGATTTTTGGCTCAGCACGAACCCTTCCTGATAACCCACTCTACCAGATGGCAGCACACTTTGCCCAGAAGTTAGTTGAAAACGACTTTGTCGTCATTACGGGGGGTGGCTTCGGTATAATGGAGGCAGCAAACAGAGGGGCCGGTCCTGACAGTTCCTTCGGAGTTATTATAAAACTCCCTTTTGAGAAGATTGCGAATGAGATAATTGCAAATAATCCACGCATGGTCCGCTACAAATATTTTTTCAACCGAAAAGTAGCATTTGTTAAAGAGACCCATGCGATTGCCCTATTTCCTGGAGGATTTGGAACCATGGATGAGGCAATGGAGACGCTCACGCTCATTCAGACCGGAAAACAGAATCCTGTACCTATCGTACTTCTTGAAACGAAGGGGAACGGGTATTGGGAGAAGTGGATGGAATTTATAAAAGGCGGCCTGCTTGATAACGAATATATTTCACCAGAAGATATGAATCTCTTTACTATCCTCAATAGTGAAGAAGAAGCAGTAAACGTAATTACCTCCTTTTATCGTAACTTTCACTCGATGCGTTATGCTGGAGATTTGGTTATCATGAGGCTTAAAACCCCATTAAAAGAAGATTCTATTAAAACATTGAATGATGAATTTTCAGAGTGTCTTACTCCAGGCGGTTCATTCGAGATACGGGTTGCGTTACCTGAGGAAAAAGATGAACCTGAATTATCGGCACTGCCCCGTTTAACATTCCCTTTTAATAAAAAAAGTTTCTCTACACTTAAGACGATAATAGAACGCATCAATAGTTTTTGATCGCACTTGCCTTAATTATGAGAAACGTGAGGGTCATGGATAGTGGAAA
>JAOUJR010000020.1 GCA_029883145.1 Nitrospirota bacterium | reverse complement strand
ATCATAATTTGTCCACTCGCAACGGGCAGGCCCATTGCAGGCGCTCGGCGTCCTTAAGGCAGAGCCTGAACCACCGAGGTCAAATCTCAGATGCCGGGGTTTTTCATGAGAGGTAAGCTCGGCAAAGATAGGCTCTAAATTCTCAGTGGTCGTACCGAGAAAGATTATATCACCTGTTGAGCCGTGAAAATTCATGATACCACTTCCATACTTATCACAGATGTCCGTGAGTTCCCTCAGAACCTCTGTAGTGTAAAACCAGCCAGAAGGCTGATTTACTCTGACAGTATGGAAGAATTTTACTTCAGGAAACATTTCAGGAAGCATTGAATACCTTCCAATGATCCCGCCACCATAGCCGAGGACACCGACTATACCACCATGTTTCCAGTATCCACGGTTGGTTTTGTAAGAGTACTCGAGCTGACCAAGCTCATCATTGGCCATTACATTCTTTGCCGCAGCCCTCTTAATCTCTTTCACGAAACTTGGAAACGGCCCCTTTTCCAATTCGTCCAGCAAGGGTGTTTCGTACTTCTTCATAAGAACCTCCTCTTTCTATGATTTTTTTCTAAAAGCCTTTTTAAAAAGCAAGCATATAAGCATAATACAATATTTATATAATGGTCAAATAAAAAAAATTAATCAATAAATCATAATTACTTATTTGCTCGTTTTATTTTAGATAACTTACTAATTATAATTTTAGCTTTATGAATAAAATAGAAAATTTTTGAATTTATTAACAAAATATTCTATTTACATCTACCCCTGTAGAGGTGCTATACTTACGTGTCAATAATAGAGGAGGTAGAGATGCATAAAATAAAATTCCTGTTATTATGCCTTATCTTTATTTTTACATTTGGTCATCTCTATGCCCAGGAACTGCCCATCGTGAAGTCAATTGAGATTAAAGGGCTTAAAAGGATTGAGGAAGGTGCAGTAAAGTCAAAAATTACACAGAAATTAGGTGAACCCATTTCTCAGGTTAAAACAAATGAAGACATTAAAAATATTTTCAAGATGGGTTACTTTGATGACGTGAAAGTCGAGATTGAACCGTTTGAGGGTGGCATAAAGCTGATTTATGCGGTGAAAGAAAAACCTACTGTGGTAAAAATTGAATTTCAGGGTAACAAAGAATTTGACGATTCCAAGCTTAAGGAAAAGATCACCATCACAACCGGTTCCATTGCTGACGTAGTACTGATTCAGGACAACTCAAGCAAACTCAGGGCCTTTTATGAAGAGGAAGGCTACTGGCTGTCAAATATAGTCCCTGTGATTAAAAAAATCAGCGCTGACGAGGTTAATCTGACCTACCAGATAGAGGAAGGTCCAAAGATAAAGATAAAAAAGATAACTACAGAAGGGAACAAGGCTTTTTCTACAAGCAAGATAAAAAAGGTAATGGAGACCGCAGAATGGTGGATTTTCTCCTTTATCACTTCTTCAGGCTATTATAAAAAAGATCGCATGGATTCAGATCTTGAAAAGATAAAAGATTTTTATTATAACAATGGATTTATTAAAGCAACAGTCGGGGAACCAAAGATTCAACTCATAGAAAACAAAAAAGGCATGGTCATCACAATACCAGTTTCTGAAGGTGACCAGTTCAATGTCTCCTCAGTCGAATTTTCAGGAAATAAGGTTTTCGATGACGATATGATAAAGAAAAAGATTACACTATTACCTGGTAAGCCTTTCAGTAAAGAAACTCTCAGAAAGGATATCCTTTCACTATCTGAATTATATTCAGAAAATGGATATGCAATTATTACGGTGACACCTGAACTGATCCCTGATGAGAGCAAAAAGGTTGTAAAGGTATTTTTAAAAATTGATGAAGGAGACAAATACAAGACTGGCAGGATCGAGATTTCAGGGAACACCAAAACCAGAGACAAGGTCATACGGAGAGAGATGAGACTTGATGAGGGCGATATCTTTAACAGTGCCCTTTTAAAAAGAAGCTATGAAATGCTCAATAACCTTAACTTTTTCGAGACAGTAGAGATAATTCCAAAACCATTGCCAGAGGAAAAACAGGTAGACCTTAATGTGAAGGTAAAGGAGAAGGCTACAGGCTTTATAGCTGTCGGAGGAGGTTATAGCTCCATTGATCAATTAATCGGAATGATTGATTTAACACAGGGCAATCTCTTCGGAAAAGGACAGCTTATAAAAATCAGGGCGGAGCTCGGAGGTTTAAGCTCATACTTCGACGTTACCTTCAGGGATCCCTGGTTTATGGACAAGCCCATCTCTTTCTCTGCAAGTATTTATAATATCAATAGAGAATACTTTGTGGAATACAAAAACAAGGCAACAGGATTCGCTGTCTCCTTTGGAAAGAACTTTTCCGAATACGTGAGGGGTGAAATTACCTATAACCTTGAGAGTGCAACAATTTATGATGTAGCTGAAAATGTTTCTGTAGTCATAAAAGAGCAGGAAGGTACAAAGATAACCAGCAGTATTACCCCTTCGTTAGTAAGGGATACAAGAGATAGTTACCTTGACCCAACAAGGGGTTCAAGAAATTCTATTTATTTAAAATATGCAGGCATTGGTGGGTCTAACTACTTTGTAACTACCGGGGTTGACTCTGCCTGGTATTTCCCCCTCAGATTCCCGCTCGGGAATTCCACCGGGATGCTCAGAGGCAGGTTTGGACATGCTGCAGGTCTCTTTGGTAAAGAAGTGCCTTTGTACGAGAGATTCTATGTAGGCGGTATAAATACTATAAGGGGATTTGGATTTGGTGAGGCAGGACCAAGAGATGAAAAGACAGGAGATGTGATAGGAGGCAAAGAAGAACTGATCTTTAACGCAGAATATATTTTCCCGATATTGAGTCAACTAAAATTCAAAGGTGTCGTATTTTTCGATACAGGTAATTCGTACGAATCATTTAAAAATATTGGAACTCTCAGATATTCTACAGGAGTAGGTATACGATGGATTTCTCCGCTTGGCCCACTCAGGATAGAATGGGGTTACAATCTTGATAGAAAACCTGGAGAAGATGCAAGTAAGATAGAATTCACGTTTGGAACCTTTTTTTAGAAACGGATATAAGGAGGAGAAATGAGAAAGACTTTAACATTAATGCCTGTTTTATTTTTTATTATCTTTATCATGCCGGCTTACTTAGTTGCGGCTGACTCAGTAAAGATAGGGGTTATAGACCTTCAGAAGGTTGTTGATGAATCTGAAGCAGGAAAGAAGGCAAGCGCTGACTTAAATATCTTAGCAAAATCGAAACAGTCTCTTATAGAAGAGAAGGGTAAAACTATAGAAAGATTAAAAAGTGACCTGGAAAAACAATTGTCTGTTCTTTCTGAAGAGACAAAGAAAAGCAAGAATGAAGAACTCGAAAAAATGTTCAGGGAATACCAGCGACTTCTCCAGGACTCAGATGCCGAACTTAGAAAAAAAGATGCGGAATTAAAAAAGATGATTTTAAGGGAGATTTTTGAAATTGCAGAAAAGTTTGGAGTTGAAGGAGGATATACCCTTATCGTTGATAAAGGCTTTATTCTTTATTCAAATAAAGTGATAGATATTACAGATAGCGTCATAAAGAAATATAACGAGTCAAAGGCCACATCGAAAAAGCAGTGAAGGTTAAAGAAATTGCAGTCCTCCTTAATGGTGAAGTAATCGGTCCGCCTCAGGCGGATGAAATTGAAATTAATGGCGTATCAGGCATAAATGAGGCCCGAGAAGGAGATATCACCTTTCTCTCAACAGGCAGTTACAAGAAGCACCTCTCTGAATGTAGGGCATCATGTGTGATGGTAAAAGAACCGATAACTGACCTTCATGTAACGCAGCTCAAGGTATCAAACCCTCATCTCGCATTTGCAAAACTACTCGAACTTTTTTATTTAAAACCACAAGAACCAACAGGGGTAAGTAAAGATGCTATTGTGTCAGATAACGCAACTATAGGCCAGGATGTATCAATCTTCCCATTTTCTTATATATCAGACGGTGCTTCTGTTGGAGACCGTACTATTATTTATCCTTATGTCTTTGTGGGTGAGAATACTACCATTGGAAAAGAATGCACTATTTATCCTAATGTGGTGTTGAGGGAGAATGTTACAATTGGCAATAAGGTCATCATACATTCTGGTTCTGTAATAGGGTCAGATGGGTTTGGTTACATTTTTGATGAAGGAAAGCACTACAAAATTCCTCAGGTGGGAGGTGTGGTGATCGAGGATAATGTTGAAATTGGTTCCAATGTCTCTGTTGATAGGGCAACAACAGGAAATACGATAATAGGGAAAGGTACAAAAATAGACAACCTTGTACAGATAGCACATAATGTCAAAATTGGCGAGAATTCCATTATTGTTGCCCAGGTTGGGATCGGGGGGAGCACAGAAATAGGTAATTTTGTTTACTTAGCCGGTCAGGTTGGAGTTTCGGATCATGTAAAGATAGATTCGGAAACTATGATAGGTGCGCAATCAGGCATAATGGGCCATGTGACAAAAGGAGTATATTCCGGTACTCCTGCAATACCTCATAGAGACTGGTTGAAGGCACAGGCCATATTTGCAAAATTGCCAGAACTTTATAAAAAGATAAAAGAACTTGAAGAAAAGATAAGAAAACTCGAAGGAGGAAATCATCCATGATGGATATAAAAGAGATACAAAAATTTTTACCACATAGATATCCGTTTCTGTTAGTGGACAGGATTACTGAGATAGCACCAGGGACAAAGGCTATAGGTATAAAAAACGTGACCATTAATGAAGAGTTTTTTCAGGGGCATTTCCCAAATCAACCTATAATGCCCGGAGTCCTGATTATAGAAGCTATGGCACAGGTAGCAGGTATCCTGGCTTACTGTTCGGGAGTAACAGGAAGATCCGTTTTTTTCATGAGTATCGAGAAAGCAAAATTCAGAAAACCAGTTATCCCTGGTGACCAGCTCAGGTTTGAGATCCGTACCCTCCACAAAAGAGGAAATGTCTGGAAATTTTCTGGCAATGCAACTGTTGAAGAAAAATTAGTAGCTGAAGCTGAATTCACCGCAATGGTCACAGACAAGGAGATATAAAAAATATGAAAAATGAAATCCACTCCTCAGCAATTGTAAACCCTCACGCGGAAATAGATGATGGGGTTTCCATTGGACCTTTCTGCATTGTCAGTGAGGGTGTTCATATAAGGAAAGGAACAAAACTTATTTCACATGTAATTATAGAAAGCAATACAGAAATAGGTGAAAATTGCATAGTCTATCCTTACACGAGTATTGGTCTTCCACCACAGGATTTGAAGTACAAGGGAGAAAAAACAAGCGTGAAGATAGGGAACGATAACATAATACGGGAATACATAACAATCCACAGGGCATCTGTCGGTGGAGATGGGGTGACCGCAATTGGAAACAAAAATTTTCTCATGGCTTATGTCCATATAGCCCATGACTGTAAAATAGGCAACAACATAATAATGGCAAATGCTGCAACCCTTGGAGGACACGTAGTTGTTGAAGATTTTGCAGTGATCGGCGGACTTGTTGCAATTCACCAATTCACAAGAATCGGTGCATATGCAATGGTTGGTGGATTTAGCGGAGTAGGACAGGATATTCTCCCTTATACCATAGCCTCAGGTGCGAGAGCAAAACTCTTCGGCCTGAACACTATAGGATTAAAAAGAAACAACTTTTCTGACTCAACAATAAACAACCTCAAAAAGGCATACAAGATTTTGTTTAGAGAGAAGAGGACCCTGAATGACGCTGTTAAGAAAATACAAGAAGATCTTCCATATACAGATGAGATAAAGCATCTGATCGAGTTCATCCAAGCAAACAAAAGAGGCATCTGCAGGTAATAAAATAAGATGCAAGATACACAATGCATGATGCAGGATGTCTTTTGTGTTTTATATCGTGTATTATGTATCGTGCATCATGTATCAGTTAGATATTCATGAAGAAAATCGGTTTAATTGCCGGGACTGGAGAACTCCCGAAGGCCATCTCATCAGAAGCAAGGGCACAGGGATATACTGTATTCGCTGTTGCGCTTGAACCTCTTGCTGACAGCACCCTCTCTTCATATGTGGATGAGATCACATGGGTAAATGTCGGGAAACTCGGTAAGATTATAGACTGTCTCAAAGGATATCATATTCATGAAGCACTTATGGCTGGGAAAGTGCCGAAATCACTTCTCTATAAAAGCAAAATTGTTCCAGACCTAAGGGCAGTAAAATTCCTCTTCTCGTTAAAAAACAGAAGTGACGACTCGATCCTGTTAGCCCTTGCAAAGGAACTCGAAAAAGAGGGCATCCATCTGCTCAACATAACCTCCTTCAGTTCAAATCTGACAATTTCTCAAGGAGTACTCACAGAGAGGAGCCCGACTGAAGACGAATGGAAAGATATTGCCTTCGGTTGGAAGATTGCAAGAGAAATAGGCAGGCTGGACATAGGACAGACTGTTGTAGTTAAAAATCAGGCTGTGATGGCTGTGGAAGCCATTGAGGGAACTGACGAGGCGATAAAGAGAGGTGGGAAGCTCGCCGGCAAAGAAGCTGTGGTAGTGAAGGTCAGCAAACCCGATCAGGATATGAGATTCGATGTACCTGTTGTAGGGTTAGATACATTAGAGGCAATGATCGAGGTAGGTGCGAGAGTTCTTGCTCTTGAGGCAGAAAAATGCCTTATCCTTAACAAAGATAAGATGATTGAAGAGTCAAAAAAGGCAGGAATCTCTATTGTAGGTTATTCAGAGTAAGATAACCTGTTATTGTTGCTTCAGCATTGCCTTTTCCTGATTTGCAACAACCACAAGGACAGAATTCTCAGGGTTAAAGTATTTTCTTGCAACTCTAAGGATGTCATCTTTTGTTACTGAATTTATATACCCAGGATATTTTTCTACATAATCAAGCCCGAGATTATAGAATTCAACAGTGGTTAGAAAATCGGCAATCTTTCTATTCGTATCAAGCCTTCTGGGGAAGCTCCCTGTGAGATAAGACTTTGCATCTGATAATTCTTCATCTGAAACCTTTTCTTCTCTTATTCTGTTCATCTGTCTGCGTATCTCATCAATAACTTTATTTGCAGACTCATTTTTTGTCTGAACTTCTGCTTGAAAGTCACCAGTCTCTTTAGGAGCAGTGAATGAACTGCTGACATCGTAGGCGAGACCCATCTCATCCCTTATAGACTCCATAAGCCTTGATGAGAAGCCTCCCCCACCGAGGATATAGTTCATTATAGATACTGCGTAGTAATCAGGGTTATCCCTGCTTATGCCGAGGTGTCCGAGTATAATAGTTGCCTGTGTGAGATCTTTGTCTATTTTTATAATTCTCTTCGATGATTTTTCATCTAATAATCCCTCCTGCCCCCCTTTACTAAAGGGGGGTGAGGAGGGATTATATGGCAGTTCAGCATTCTTCCATTCACCAAGGTATTTTCCAATTAAAGCATTGAGTTCCTCTGGTGTAAGAGCTCCTACAACTGATAATAATGAATTATGAGGAAGAAAATAATCTGAATAGAACTTTGTCAAATCCTCTCTTTTTATGGTATCAATAGTCTCAACCGAACCCTCTATGAGCCTTCCATAGGGATGTTCTCCGAATACCTCCCTTTTAAAAGCGCGTTCCGCAAGAAAAGAAGGATCTTCCTCGCTTTGTCTCAGAGAACCTTTTATGAGCCTTTTTTTTCTCTCAATCTCAGTTTGTGGAAAGACAGGATGAAGCAGGATATCAGAAAAAAGTTCGAACCCTTTATGAATATCCTTTTTCAAAACTGATAAGGTAACTACTGTATAATCTTTACCAGCCGATGCATCAAGTAACGCACCAATAAACTCAATCTCTTCGCTTATATCAGAAGACGTACGATTCTTTGTGCCTTCTGTGAGGAGATCTGCAGTAAGATTGGCGAGACCTGCCTTTTCTTTCGGTTCATTGAGTGGACTTGCTTTTATAAGGAGTGTCACCATCACAATGGGAAGACTATGTTTCTCTGAGTGAATGACGGTAAGGCCATTTGGGAGAACAGTCTTTTTTACTTCAAGCGCATCTGCGTAATGAGGAAATAAGAAATGGGAAATGAGAAATAAAAACCAGAGAGCAAAAAAACAAATTTTTTTCAATTTCCTGTTTCCCATTTCTAATTTCTTATTTCTCACTTTTTATAGGTATTAAAATGCCAACTGTCCTGTTATCTTCTTTTAAATATTTTTTCGCCACCCTTACAATGTCCTCACCGGTTACTTTCCTGATACTATCGAGGTACCTGTCAATAAGCCTCCAGTCTCCGAGCATTTCGAATATACCGTATTTCATCGCCTGCATATAAATGGAATCCTGCCCCATTATAAATGAAGACTCTATCTGATTTTTTGCCTTCTGAACCTCTCGTTCCAAAGGTGGCTCTTTCTTGAGCTTTTCGATCTCCTCATAGAGTGCATCCTCAACCTCTTTTATTTCTTTTCCGGGAGAGGCTGTTGCTGCAAACATGAATAAATATGGATCTTTATGAAACCCATCGTAATCAGCATATAGATTAAGAGCGACCTTTTTTTCATATACAAGAGATTTATAAAGTCTCGAGCTTTTCCCGCCAGATAATATAAGACCTAATACATCGAGGGCATAGCTATCTTCGTGGGGGAAATGAGGAGTGTGAAATGCGATGAGGAGATAGGGTAGTTCTGCTTCCTTCTTCAGAAAGACCCTCCTTTCACCTTTTTGTTCAGGCTCTGTAAAACTTATGACTTTTATCTTTGGAGGACCGGGCTGAATATTTCCAAAAGAGTGCGTGATCTTTTTTATCATTTCATCAGGATTCACATCTCCTACAATGACGAGAACAGCATTATCAGGTGTGTAGTGAGCTTTATAATAGTTGTATAAATCATCTCTCTCTATAGACTTAAGGTCAGACATCCATCCAATAACCGGCCTTTGATAGGGATGCACTTTAAATGAGGCTGCAATAAGCTCCTCGAATAAAGAGTTCTGTGGGTCATCCTCATACCTCAACCTTCGTTCCTCCATAACAACGCTTCTTTCTGAAAGTGTTTCTTTGGGGTCTATTGTCAGATTCCTCATCCTGTCAGCCTCGAGGTCAACTGAAAGTGTTATCCTGTCTGAGGAAAAAATCTGAAAATACACTGTATAATCTTTTGTTGTATATGCATTATCCATTCCCCCATTTTTTTGAACAATCCTTGAAAACATCTTTGAGCCATACTGAGAGGTGCCTTTAAACATCATGTGTTCAAGAAGATGACTTAACCCGGATTTGCCAATAGGCTCATCTTTTGATCCCACGCGATACCATACCTGGAATGTTGCTATAGGCGCTTTATGCTCCTCAATAATTATTACTTTTAGCCCGTTGTCCAGTCTGTATTCTTTTACTCCGTGAGAAAGAAACGTTCTCACGGAGGTAACCTCTGAGGCAAAAATAGAAATCGGTACCAATAACAAAATAGATGCGAATATAATCCCGAATATGATCCTGATATGCTGCATAGATAAGTATATCAGAAACTATAAAAATAGTTTAAGTGAGGATATCTATATAATAATACTTGACAGTTTACAGCATCTTCGTTATTTTTATGTAAAGCAAAATTTTTAAAAAGGAGAGTTATTTATGCAAAGAAAAACACTTGTATTAAATATAACTTTAATTTTATTACTTTTTTTCTTACTACCTTCTTTTTCAATAGCACAGGATCAAGAATATAAAGACTACACTGTTATAAAGGGAGATACCCTCTGGGATATTTCCAAGAAAGAGTTAAAAGACCCTTTTCTCTGGCCAAAAATATGGAAGGAAAATCCCGATATAACTAACCCTGATAAAATTTATCCCAAGCAAAAAATTAGGATCCCGCTCTATATTCTGCAGAAAGAAATATCACTGCCTGAGACTCCAAAGAAAGAAGTAGAAATTAAAAAAGAGGAGCCCCCAAAAGAAATAGTAAAAAAGATCGAACCAGTGAAAAAAGAATATCTCGTTGACAAACACCTCTTGCTCTCAAGCGGCTACATTGCTGAATCAATCCCGCGTCATGGCGAGATCATTGACTCTCAATCAGGAAGAAATTCACTCGGGAAAGACGATTATGCTTATATCGAAACAATCTATCCCCCAAAAATCGGAGATAAATTTTATATCATTCGTTCTGTAGAAAAAGTAAACCATCCAGAATCTGGTGACAAGCTCGGCTATCTTATCGAAATCCCTGGGATTGCTGAAGTTGTGAGTCTGAGAAACAATTTGCCAAAAGTCAAAATCACATCATCTTATAATGAAATCCTTGTTGGAGATTTTCTTATAAACTTTTATGAGATCGAACCTCCTCTTGCAATTGATTCCCCGAGAAAGCCTGATATTAATGGTTATATCGTCACTACAAGATATCTGCGTACAGTCAATGGAACATGGGATATTGTCTATATTGACAGAGGGAAAAAAGATGGCTTAGAAGCTGGGGACATGCTTGCAATCACTGCAGGAAAATATAAAGAATTAAACGGTGTCATTCAGGTTATAAACACCAGGGAATCAACCGCAACTGCGATAGTCAGAAAAACTAATATTGAAGCTGTAAAAGGAGATACTGTAGAAGGAATTAAGTAGAAATAGTTAGTGTCTTAAGAACTCTAAGCCTGCTTGGATGTTTAAGCTTTCGTAATGCCTTTGCCTCTATCTGTCTCACTCTTTCTCTTGTTATAGAAAGATGTCTCCCAACTTCCTCAAGGGTGTGATCTCTATCCACACCTA
This sequence comes from Nitrospirota bacterium, assembly GCA_029883145.1. Taxonomy (GTDB): domain Bacteria; phylum Nitrospirota; class Thermodesulfovibrionia; order Thermodesulfovibrionales; family SM23-35; genus VGWZ01. The sequence continues at coordinate 1,455 of JAOUJR010000020.1, read as the reverse complement.
TTCCAAATCTCATTCTTATCACTTTTTCCTCTTTGGGTGTTAAGGTCTTCAGCACCCTCTGGATCTGTTCAGAAGTTTCAGTTTTTTCTGCGTCAGAATAAGGTGAGGGGCTGTTCTTGTCGCCTATAAAATCTTCAAGCTCTGTGTCCTCATCTCCTACAGGTGTTTGGAGTGCAATGGGATCTTGTATTGCTCTAAAGACCTCCTCAACCTTCCTTATCGGAACCACGAGTTTCTGGGCGATCTCTTCATTAGTTGGTTCTCTCCCAAGTTGCTGTGTTAATTCTCTTGATGCCTTGGTAACCCTGTTATAAAATTCCATCATATGAACAGGAACTCTGATTGTTTTTGTCTGGTCTATCAAAGCCCTTGTGATTGCCTGCCTGATCCACCAGGTAGCATACGTGCTGAACTTAAAGCCCTTTTCATATTTGAATTTATCTACAGCTTTCATAAGGCCTATATTACCCTCCTGTATGAGATCAAGGAGAGGAAGTCCTCTGCCAACATAATTCTTTGCAATATTAACTACAAGTCTGAGGTTGCGTGTGATCAGCTCATTTTTCGCAGTTGAGATAAGTGTTTTAGCTTTTAAAATGCGGGTCCACATATCTTTAAGATCATTTACCTTAACCCCTACTTCAGATTCTATCTTTTTGTAAACCTTTTCTATCTCTTTTGCCAATACTTCAAGTTTTTTAGTGTTAGTATTTTTCTTCTTCGCTGAAATGACTTTTTTAAACTCTCCGAGTGAGCCATACTTTGCAATTTTACTTTCTTCAGTTTCAATTTCCTTCATAAGGTTTTCAATAATTTCCACGCTCGCGATAATGGCTCTGTCACCTCTTTCTTCTTCTAAACTTAACTCCTCTTCGTCCCCATTCATGCTCGCCTCAAGCTTTTTGTAAAGTGGGAGGAAAGTAACTATTTCTCTTATAATTGCTTTCCCTTCCTCAAGTTTTTTCGCAAGATCAGTTTCCTCATCCTTTGTCAGGATAGAAATGTCCCCCATTGAATAAAAATAGGCCTGTACAAGATCCTCTGTCTTTTCATATTCTTCTTCTTCTTCAATTTCTTCACCAGGTAAAAGTGCTTCCTCGTGGTCCACAACTTTAACGCCCATATCCTGAAGAATATCCATAAGGTCTTCTAATTCATCAGGCGAAAAAAACTCAGAAGGGAGTGCTTCATTTATTTCATCATAGGTTAAAACTCCGCGTCTTTTCCCTATATCTATTATCTCTTCAAAAATATCTCTTTCTCTCATTTCTCCTCTCGACTACAAAATATAATAAAGGGGCTTGCGCCCCCACTTTAAATTTTATCTTGTCTTCTTTGACAACGAGGGGAAAGGTAAGGGGTCAAGTCGCACGGTCTATTAGTACTGGTAAGCTCAATGCATCACTACACTTACACTTCCAGCCTATCGACGTGGTAGTCTACCACAGACCTTCA
>JAOUJR010000296.1 GCA_029883145.1 Nitrospirota bacterium | reverse complement strand
AAAGTCCCGAATTCCCCAGTAAGGGCCGGCGTTACCAGAGGTGCTTCACCAAGAATAACTTCACCAGTTGTACCGTTAAGGGTTATAAAATCACCTTCCTTCACAATGAGGTCATTTACGGTAAAATATCTCTGAACTTCATTTATATTGATTGCACCACACCCTGCAACACAGCATTTGCCCATACCTCTGGCAACAACAGCAGCATGTGAGGTCATTCCACCTCTCGCAGTGAGAACACCTTGTGCTGCATGCATGCCTCCAATATCCTCTGGTGATGTCTCAGTCCTGACAAGAATAACTTTTTTGACTTTTTCGGCAGCTCTTTCTGCATCCTCTGCTGTGAATACAACCGTTCCAACCGCAGCACCAGGGGATGCCGGAAGACCTTTCGCAATTACCTTAATTTGAGCTTTGGGATCTATCATTGGATGGAGCATTTGGTCAAGTTGTGATGGGTCAATCCTCAATAGAGCAGTCTTCTTATCAATGAGTTTTTCTTTCACCATATCAATGGCGATTTTGAGGGCTGACTGTGCTGTCCTTTTTCCCACCCTTGTCTGGAGCATATAGAGCTTTCCTTCCTGCACAGTAAACTCAATATCAAGCATATCCTTGTAATGTTTTTCGAGTTTCTTATATATCGTATCAAGCTCGCTATATGCCCTTGGGAGCCTCTTTTTCAGTTCTTCGATACGGAGGGGTGTCCTTATCCCTGCAACCACATCTTCGCCCTGTGCGTTTATGAGACATTCTGCGAAAAACTTTCTCTGGCCTGTAGATGGGTCTCTTGTAAATCCAACTCCTGTCCCGGAATTCTCACCTAAGTTTCCAAATATCATTGATTGGATATTACAGGCGGTACCGAGATCATCAGGGATATCGTTTATCTTTCTGTATTTCATTGCCCTGTCACCAAACCATGAACCAAATACTGCATTTATCGCCTTTTTAAGTTGTTCATAGGGGTCAGTTGGAAAATCTTCTCCGGTGCCCCTTTTATAAATAATCTTAAATTCTTCAACAAGACTTTTAAGGTCATCAACGGTAAGGTCTGTATCGAGATGAACTCCTCTTTTTATCTTTATCTCTTCAATTGCTTTTTCAAATTTTTGCCTGTCAATACCCATCACAATATTGCCAAACATTGTGATAAGTCTTCTATATGCGTCATACACAAACCGCTCATTTCCGGTCTTTTTTATTAATGCATTCATTGTTGTTTCATTGAGCCCGAGGTTAAGAACCGTATCCATCATTCCCGGCATTGAGAATTTTGCCCCTGAGCGGACAGAAACGAGGAGTGGATTCACAGAATCACCAAATTTCATCCCCATTGCCTTCTCCACTTTTTTCAGGTTCTCAAGCACTTCTTCCCACAATCCTGTTGGATATTTCTTTCCGGCCTTAAAATATTCATTGCATGATTCAGTAGTGATGGTAAACCCAGCAGGGACTGGAATCTTAAGGTTCGTCATCTCTGCAAGCCCGGCACCTTTTCCACCGAGAAGGTCTTTCATGTCTCCTCTTCCGTCTGCTTTTCCCCCGCCAAAAAAGTATACGTATTTTTTAGATTTTTTCTTTGCCATTGAAATTCCCTCCCTATTAGAATTTAGACTAAAATAGTAACTCAACAATCACTACAAATTCAAACATATTCCTTTATATATATTTTATACGAGGTTCCTTCTTCGGAGGTGTTTCAGGGAACTTTTCAGTATAGCCGATAATTATCGGGCCGTATATTTTTTCATCTGGAGACAATTCCATTTCTTTCTTTATTTCATCATTATCCATCACCAAAGAGCCAAAATGAACCCAGCAACTGCCGAGTCCTAAAGAAAATGCAGCTAACATCATATTCTCACACGCAAGAGGACAGGATAAGTCTGCGAACTGGCCAGATCCCATCACAAATATGATGACAGGTGCTGAATAGTAAATCGGATCCTCCAATTCATCATATCGTTTCATAATAGCTTGGTACCGTTCGGGATTCACCTCTTTTAATACTTCAAGCCTTTTTTTGCTTTTAGGAATCGCTGTTTCAGTTAATTTTTTGTGAAATTCTTTGTCCTCTACAACGATAAAACGCCAGGGCTGGCTGTTCATCGCAGATGGTGCCTGATTACCCGCCTCGATTATCTTAAGAATGATATCTTTAGGTACCGGTCTGGGTTCATAGCTTCTCACTGACCTTCTTTCAGCAATCGTCTGTAATACTGGATTCATATATCCTCCTTGTATACTATTTCGGTTCATCTAAATAAAATCTTTACCTATTGAATAGCACTTTCACCTTCATGTTTCTATCTGACAATTACTTCGATATCGGGTATCTTAGCCTTAATCGCTTCTTCAATACATTTACTGTCACAGCCAGAACATTCTCCTCCATAATATATTATAGCAGTGTTATCTCTAATCTCAGCTAATTCTGCAAACCCATCATGAGCATCAAAGAGATACTTTAAACTATTCAGAACTTCTCGAATCTTTTCTTCTTTATCCATGGTCTCCTTTGTGGATTTTTCAGTTAAGCTCTTTGTTATCCATTTATTCCATTCTATCATGAAATAAAAAAAGAGTCATGGATTGGGAGACATGGTAATAGATTAAATCTGCTAAAATATTCCATGCCACATCAGACCTTGCCACAACATTTAAAGGAACAATTTCTCAGAGAATTCAATCCTGCTGAACGCATATTCTTCCTGAAGAAGGCGCGTGAATCACTTATTGTAGAAAGATATTCCCCGTGCGAGGACCTTTATCATTATTGTTATTTCATGACACTCAAAGAACGGATAAGGTCACTGTCAGGACACGATGCAGGCGGATTAGCTCGTTATCTTGTAGTAGAGGGAACGAAGGACGTTGAAGAAGCAATCACGATGTATAAAAAACGTTTGGAGAAAAATAGGCGCTTTGCATCCCTTGAAGAACGTGACCAATTTCTCAGATACCTTGAAGGCCCTGACTGAAGCTTTTTCTCTTTTTCCATATTGCACTTTCAATATCTGATGTTATTTAATAAGTGAGAATGTCAGAACTAACTCCATTGATGAAACAATACTTCAGTGTCAAAGAAAAATATAAAGACGCGATT
>JAOUJR010000295.1 GCA_029883145.1 Nitrospirota bacterium | reverse complement strand
TCTTTGTTTTTTATCAGTAAAGAGGAAAAGACATCAAATGTGGCACCTAAAAGGAAGATTCCGAGAAGATGGCAGTAGGAAGGGGCCGTGTTTACCAGACGGAAGAGAACGGCAAATGTCCCGATCAAGGCCGAAGAACCAGGCTTATTGATCATGCCGCGGGATATCGCCAACAAAAAAAGAGCCAAAACCGTTAGGATAACCGACGAATTTTGAACATCATTTCGATATAGGATTTCTCCCAGGAAGACTTCATTTATTCCCCAGATTGAGCCGAAGAGAAACAGCCACATTATAGGTTTAAATTTGTTCATCTTTTTTTCCCTTCCTTGACATGGATAGAGTGATACATTCCGGGTCTTCGGGTATTCCCTCCAGAGAACGGATCATTCCCATCAGGGTGTTGGAGAATATTTTCTGGACAAAGGGATTCATAGGAATCGATACATCGTCGATATCGAGCCAGATTTGCGGCTCCTTTTCATTGGGGTAATTTTCCATGAAATCGGCGATTTTTTCAATGTCTCCCGGATGAAACACGGGGATGTCCTTTCCCGTATCAAAATCTGAAACAACGGCGATCAGTTCTTCAGGAGAGCATGATATTTTTTCAGAAAATCCTTTGCGCAACACCTCGATTTTTTTGAGTGTTTTATCTGACCTCGCTCCCTCGACCAGGATAAAATCGCTGCACTTCAGATATTCTCTGGAAATCTTTTTGACATCGGGTTCGGTCTTTTTTTGCTGAAAGACAGCCATTCCATCCGGAGAATACATACAAACAGAATCGGATCCCGCTTCCCTGAATTGAGCTGTGTCTTTTCCCTGTCCTTCGAGGTCAAAACCACGGGCGCAATGTTTTATGACTGATACAGTGTACCCCCTGCTTTTGAGTTCACCGATCAGTTTGCGCATTAGTAGTGTTTTACCTGAATCGGAAATTCCAACAAAAGCAAATATTTTCATCAAATCATCACAGTATCATGGGTAATAACGAACAAATTGTATAATCGGGCATATTCGATGTCAAATTCACAATCTATTTCATCCTATTCTGCGTTTTTCGTGGCCAAATCCGTGACCAATTTTCAGGATCATCTATCCTGTTTTTTTATAAATCAGCTAACCTGAATCTCCCCTCTATTGAAAATGATCAATAAAAAAGACTTGGCAACAGGAATTTTTCTTAGACGAAAAGAGATTCCTGATGTATGAATACATCAGTCTTCCTGATTACTCTGCTTTTGACTTAAAGGTTTCTGGATGGTATTGGTATTAAGGGATGACAGAGGGTGGAAAGGAGGTTGTTTGATATGCGAAAAACAGAACTTAAGAAAGCATTGTATTTGCTGCTCTGTACAGCAATTTTCTGCCTTGTCTCATGCAGCAGAACTCCTCAGGCAGATCGTATTTTTACCAACGGACATATCATCACCATAAATGAAGACATGCCGGAGGCCGAGGCATTCGCTATAAAAAAAGGATTCATCACAGCCGTAGGAACGAATGCAGAGATGCGAGAAGCGTATCCTCTTGCAGAAGAAGTGGATTTGGACGGAAAAGATGTTATGCCGGGCATCATTGAATCGCATGGGCATATGCTCAACCTGGGCAGGAGCAAGATGCGCGTAGACCTTCAGGGTGTCAATGATCCGCGGGAGGTTGTACAAAAACTGAGAGAACGTGTTGCTGAAACAACTCCAGGAGAATGGATCGACGGATGGGGATGGGATGACGGTGCTTGGAAAGAACAAATGACTGCTATCAGTCATGAGCTGAGCATTGTTTCACCGGATAATCCGGTCTGGTTTGCCGGTTTGCACGGGTATAACGGATGGGCAAATGCGAAAGCATTGGAAATGGCAGGCATCGCAAAGGACACCCCTGATCCGGAAGGGGGAAAGATTTATAAAGATCCCAAGACAGGTGCGCCGACCGGGATTTTGGCAAATGCCGCCCAAGGTATGATAACACGGCTCATGCCGCCCTTAACGGTTGCGCAGCGCGAAAAGGCGTTTGAGATTGCTGGAGAAGAGCTCCTTAAGAATGGCCTGACCTCTGTGCATGATGCCAGAATAACAAGAAAGGATCTTGATGCCCTGCGGTCACTCAAGACCAAAAAAAAGCTCAAAGTCCGGTATTACATTATGCTCGACTGCACGGATGAAGAGCTTATTGAACCCTATTTGAAGAACGGCCCTGAGATCGACCCCGACAACTGGCTGACCATCCGCTGTATTAAGGTTTTTCAGGATGGATCGCTCGGAACACGGAGTGCCCTCATGCTTGAACCATACAGTGATGCTCCCGATGTGCTTGGAGTCACCACAACATCTCAAGAAGAAATAGAGAGACTGACAATAAGATCGTTACAGGCGGGTATACAGGTTGCCACCCACGCTATCGGTGATCGTTCGAACAGAATCACCTTGGATGCTTATAAGGCAGCAATCAGGGCTGTGCCCGGTGCAAAGGACCACCGGTTACGTATCGAACACGCGCAGGTTGTCGCTCTTGAAGATATTCCCCGGTTTAAGGAACTCGACATCGTTACCAGCATGCAGCCACCCCATGCAACGTCCGATATGCCCTGGGCTGAAGACAGAGTAGGCCCCGAAAGAATAAAAGGTGCTTATGCCTGGCGCTCGTTTCTCGATGCCGGTGTCCGGGTACCGCTCAATTCCGATTTCCCGGGAGAGACTTTGAACCCTTTCTACGGAATGCATGCCGCAGAAACCCGTCAAACCCCGGAGGGAAAACCAGAAAGCGGGTGGTATCCAGAACAATGTCTGACAAGGGAAGAAGTTCTGTATGCCTATACAGTGGAATCTGCATACTCGGGCTTCGAAGAACACATCAAAGGGCAAATCGCTCCTGGTATGCTTGCCGATTTTATTGTTATTTCAGGCAATATACTGACGATTCCCTCAAAGGCCCTTTTGTCATTAAAAGTTGAGCGGACATACGTAGGAGGTCAATTGGTTTACAGCATGAATGCCTCAAGGTAGATGTGCGGGAAAGGAAGTATGCTTCTGAAAAAAAGACAAGAAGGAGATGCGTGTTGGCAAACAGGAAAGATTTGGATAATATTAAGAAATTAGGGAAGGAGCAGATAAGA
>JAOUJR010000294.1 GCA_029883145.1 Nitrospirota bacterium | reverse complement strand
ATGGATATTTCATAAGGGTTTTTCCTCATCAAAAACTGGAATATCCTGTGCAGGCATGCTTGTTGGTTGCCGAAAACTATATAAGTCAAAATGTTCATAATATAATCATTGTAGAAGAAGGTGCAGAACTCCAGGTAATAACTGGCTGTACACTTTCCAAAAGTGACGCAGAAGGGATACATATCGGGGTCTCTGAATTCTTTGTGAAAAAAGGCGGAAAACTATCTTTTACCATGATCCATAATTGGGCAGATAACTTTCATGTCAGACCAAGAACAGGGGTGATTGTTGAAGAGGATGGGATGTTTGTAAGTAACTATGTCCTCTTAAAACCCGTAAAATCTATTCAGGCTTTTCCTGTTGCCTATCTTAAAGGACCGAGGGCTTCTGCCAAATTTAATACCGTTGTCTATGGACTTAAGGATTCTTATATTGATCTTGGTTCAAAGATAATTTTTGAGGCAGAGGATACAAGGGGAGAATCTATTGCAAGGACGATAGCTGCTGATGAAAGTGTCATTTATTCCAGAGGTGATTTAATAGCAAAAACAAAGGATTATTGCATCGCACATCTTGACTGCCGCGGTATTTTGTTTTCTAAAAAAGGAGGAATTTATGCCATACCACAGTTGGTCTCTGATGGTTCATCGAAAGCCGAGCTTTCTCACGAAGCATCCATTGGCCCTATTGCTGAAGAACAGGTGGAATATTTAATGTCGAGAGGTATCTCAAGAGATGATGCTGTTTCTGTGATAACCTCTGGATTTTTAAACTTAGATATACCTTATCTACCAGCATTTCTCGATAGGAATATAAAAGAAGTAATTCAGGCTACTGCTAAAGAAGCATTATAAAATAAGCGAACAGCTTGACAGCGTCAGAATTAAAATTGTAGAGTTAAAAGTTAAATGTCGTGGGCAGTTAGCTCAGTCGGTAGAGCAGAGGCCTGAAAAGCCTCGTGTCCGCAGTTCGATTCTGCGACTGCCCACCATATTTTCATATGTTTCTCAAACAATAATTCAAAATTTCACTCCATGATTCACTGTCCTGGTTTTGTTTGATATAATTTGTATATAATATAAGAGTTTTCTGTTTTCTATAAAAGGAGGTTTACCTATGGACAAGATGTCCAGAAATTTTATCCCTCTTGTGTTATGTTTAGTTTTAACTTTCGTTTTCATCATCACTGCTGGTGAGTCTTCATATGCTGCATCAGCGAAAGAGATAAATGTGAGCGTAGATGTTGCTTTGGAACGATTCTATAAACAGGTACAGGGTTCAAGGGAATTCATCCATGCAGCAAAGGGCTTGCTCGTAATGCCCAATGTCAAGAAAGCAGGCTTTTTCATTGGTGGCCAATACGGCGAAGGCGCATTGAGGATCGGAGGCAAGACAGTGGCTTACTATAATCTTATCTCAGGCTCATATGGACTCACATTTGGTGCACAAGCTATGGATATCATCATTGTATTCATGACTGATGAGGCACTCAAACAATTCCGTGCCAGTGAGGGATGGGAAGCTGGAGTTGACGGTAATGTTGCTTTGATAACTGTTGGTGCCGGAAAAAGGATTGATACAACAACAACGAGAGACCCAATTGTCGGATTTGTCTTTGACGTGAAGGGACTTATGCTCGATGTCTCTCTGAAGGGAGCAAAGTTTACAAAACTGGATAAATGAGCGCTCCTGTATCATTCTTAACAGAGTGAAGAATCTCATATTCACAGCGCTCCTGACAGTTTATCCGTTGATACCTTTTGTAAAGTGTTTTAGTGGAATGAAAAGTGCTCAATAAATGAGGACCATCTCATTGTCTTGGTAGGCGATGCTGGGCTTGAACCAGCGACCTCTTCCGTGTGAAGGAAGCGCTCTCCCCCTGAGCTAATCGCCCAAATATAAATCAACATTGGAGCCGGTGAGGAGAGTCGAACTCCTGACCAGCTGATTACGAATCAGCTGCTCTGCCTCTGAGCTACACCGGCAGATGGTGAGCCGTGCAGGATTCGAACCTGCGACCCGCTGATTAAGAGTCAGCTGCTCTACCAGCTGAGCTAACGGCCCACAGATTAACGCGCCTGAGAGGATTCGAACCTCCGACCCTCGGCTCCGGAGGCCGATGCTCTAATCCACTGAGCTACAGGCGCAAACAACTACAGTTTTTAGTAAATAGTTTTTAGTTGTTAGCAAAAAACTTCTGATTACTGACATCTAAAAACTAATCAATGCAAATTTTGCAAAGCAGAATTTGCCTGGGGTGAGTGAGGGGACTTGAACCCCCAACACCTGGAGCCACAGTCCAGTGCTCTAACCGTTGAGCTACACTCACCATTAAAACAGTTACCAATGAATAGTGTTCAGTTATTAGTAAAACAAAAATTCATAGTTCAGTCAACATGAACTAAGCAGTTGATAATTTCTCACAAATAACTGCAAGGTTCACTATACGAAATTTGCATGGCGCGCCTGAAGGGATTCGAACCCCTGACCCACTGCTTAGAAGGCAGTTGCTCTGTCCTACTGAGCTACAGGCGCAATAAAATAGTAATCGGTAAACGAGTGAATTAAAAAATTAGTATAAATTATTTCCCCTGTTTAGTAAAGAAGCCGGGGTAATTCTTCCAGACTGTCAATTATAAAATCAGCATCCATTAAATAATGTCTTTCTCTATACCCATAGGTGACCGCGATCGTTTTTACACCAGCATTTTTCCCTGCCTCTATATCGTAGTTGCTGTCGCCAACTATTGCCGATTCATCAGGGCTCATACCGAGTCTTGAAAGCACATAGTTGACTGGAACAGAAGACGGCTTTCTTTCTGAGGTCGTGTCACTCCCTACAACGAGATCAAGGTATTGAAGAAGGTTGAGCTTATCAAGAAGCTTTATGGATAAAAATTCTCTCTTGTTGGATATCACCGCCTTTTTGAATTTATTGAGCCTTTCGAGTGTTTCTATGACATGTGGATAGATACTGGTATGATCGACGAGGTGTTCCGAGTAGTAATCAAGGAACCTTTTTATTGCCACATCTTTTACTTGAGATTTTTCATCACCAAGCAGTCCCCCTACAAGTTTCGTGATGCCTTCGCCTACCATATTTATTGTGTCTTCAACTGT
>JAOUJR010000293.1 GCA_029883145.1 Nitrospirota bacterium | reverse complement strand
CTGCGGACAGGTCAGAGCTTTTGAAAAGGTCTTTAACTATACAAGGTTTATATGTGCCTGAATTTTACAGCGTCTCTTATGATACTGAGGGAAAGATATCAGAAAGGCAATGCTCTGAGGGAGCACCTCACCTTATCAGAACACAGCACTTTGACGATATATCGAAATCAAAGATTGCAACAACGATTGTGACTACCGAGACAGAATTCTCTGACATGTATTTAATAGAGATAATGAGGGGATGTCCCTGGTCATGCAGGTTCTGTGTAGCAGGGCAGATATATAATCCAATGCGGAAAAAAGAGCTACAATCAATCGAGGATGAGATTACCATAGCCATATCTAAAACAAATAGAATAGGTCTTATTGGCCCCTCACTTTCAGATTATCCGTATATAAAGAATGTCCTGAACATCCCTGGAGTAGATTTCTCGATCACCTCTCTAAGGGCGAATAAAAAGAGCGCTGAACTGGTGAGTTTGATAAAAGGTCATAAGAGCGTCTCGATCGCACCTGAAGCAGGGACAGAGCGGTTGAGGAAGGTTATTCACAAAAGGATTACGGAAGAGGATATACTCGAAACATCAAAACTTATCTTTGCTGAAGGTGCCGAGACTCTAAGACTTTATTTCATGGTCGGCCTCCCAACAGAGACGATGGAAGATATAAACGGTATAATTGACCTTGTCAAAAAGATAAAAAAAAATACATCCAAAGGCCGCATTACGGTGAGCATAAGCACCTTTGTTCCAAAACCCTTTACACCTTTTCAGTGGCACCCTATGGAGAAACCTTCTGAAGTGAAAGAAAGACTAAGAACGATAAAGAAAAATCTACTTCCTATAAGAGGCATTAATGTATTCCACGATGTTCTAAAGTATGCGTACATGCAGGGATTCTTTTCTATGGGAGACAGGCGAGTATCAAAGGCAATCGAAGAGATGCAAAAAATTAATGACTGGAGAAAAGCAGCAGAGTTTGCAGGACTCAATAAAGATTTTTATATATTCAGAAAACGAGAGTTTGAAGAAATTCTCCCCTGGGATTTTATCGATAGCGGAAATTCAAAAGAGAAACTCTGGGCTGAATACCAGGAGGCTATAACTTTGTAGATTTTTCAATATAATGGTATACTGTTTAATCAATAAACTTCCCTGCAGCAAGCTGCAGGATATCCTAAAATAAATACAAAGGTTATTCGTCATTCCCCGACTTGATCGGGGAATCCAGAAAAATACTAATGACTGGATTGTCCGGTCAAGCCGGACAATGACAAAAATAAAAAATAAGATAACCCTGTAGCAAGCTAAAGGGAATTGCAAATTAAATTATTCAGAGGGCACTAACACGAACAAGACGCTCTGTCTCCTCATCACATCTATAGTTTTTGTTTTTGGTATCTGTACTGAGAATCTTGCCTTTGCAAAAACACCAGGCTCATTGGCTCCTGATTTCACGCTGCCTGACCTCGACGGTAAAAATGTGACACTTTCAAAATTCAGAGGGAAGGTAGTCCTTCTTAACTTCTGGAATACATGGTGCGGCCCATGCAGAGCAGAAATGCCTTCTCTGAATAATCTCTATCTTGAGCTTAAAGAAAAGGGGTTTTTTGTTCTGTCTATCTCAATAGATACTTCAGAGGAACCGGTCAGAGCTTTCATCTCTGAAAGAAAGTTGGTCTTTCCTGTGCTCATGGATAAAAAGCAAAAGGTATACTCTAAAAAATATTTTCTTTACGGACTTCCCGTAACCTTTCTGATAGATAAAAAAGGAATCATTGTTGAAAAATTCATAGGCGAAAGAGACTGGGCTTCTCAGGAAATGAAAGAGAAGATACTAAAGCTTTTAAATTGCAAAAAGAAATAAAAATTTTAACTCTTCTCAAAAAGAAGATTTTTGAAATGCTTTACCGTTTCCTTCATATAGGCAGGGTCAATAAAACCGAGAGGTGTGGCAACTTCCAGAACTCTCTTGGGTAGATAGAAATTTTCCATATCAAATCCCATGTCCCTCTTTATCATATTTTTTTCTATCAGGATCTTTCTTCCTATTTCAAGAATATCTTTCTCAGTTAAATCCCAACCGAAGATTTTAAGGCATTTAGAAATTCTATCAACCGTATACACATTTCTTGCAAAGAAGCAGACAACCAGACTTGATAATACCTGTCTTATGGCTTCCTCATCAAAGAGTGCTTTTGCCATTTCCTGAGGTGTTATGCTCTTCTTTTCCATTAAGATTTTCTGGTCAATGCTATACCCAGCACTATCCAAATGACTATGCCTTCCTCCGGTAATATGGGTGAGGTGTGCAGCAGGACCGGTGTGGTAACCTGATAACTCATTCCCGAAATACGATACTGCAAAGTCTCTACCCCCGTATCTTTGTGCAAGGGCCTCAACTCCTTTACTCATGAGCTTATAGAACTCATTTTTATGTTCCATCATTTTCTCTATCATTTCAACATACACACTTCCATTCCCGAATGAAGGAGATAACCCGTCAGTATCTTTTTTGCCTATAATTCCTTCTGCAAAAGCCTCTGTTGCCCATGCCAATACCACCCCGGCTGTCATCGCATCTATTCCATATTTCTCCACAGTTTCAAGAATCTTTAAAAAGCCTTCAACAGTCTCTATTCCAAGAAGGGTTCCTAAACTATATAATGGTTCATAATCATAGGAGATCACACTTGTTTTATAAAAGTATGGCTCATCAGGGTATTTCTCTCTTATGACCGCAAGGTGTATGCACCCTACAGGGCAGTGGGTACAGGCAATTCTCCTTCCAAGATAATTTGTAGCAAGGTTTTCTCCTGACAGAACCTCAGCTTTCTCAAATGAAACCTCTTTAAAATTCCTGGTTGGCAATGCCTTGATGGAATTGAGAGGCAGAATGTTTCCTGCTGTCCCGAGATCATGATATTTTTTTGTCGGAGTAGATAAGCAGAGATTGTATATTTCATCATACATTTGTTTATAAGCCTGTTTATTCCGTGCGAGCACACTCCTCTTGCCTGATATGACGAGCCCCTTGAGTTTTTTACTACCGAAGACACACCCGAGTCCCAGTCTGCCAAAATGTCTGTATGTTTCTGTAGTAACCGTGGAATATGAAACAAGCT
>JAOUJR010000353.1 GCA_029883145.1 Nitrospirota bacterium | reverse complement strand
CTTTTAAAGTATTTTCAGGTGAATAAAATAATATTAAAAACAGAATTTCCCGATGTCCCCTTTGTGAAAAGTGGAAAAGTAAGGGACATCTACGATCTCGGAGAATACCTTCTCCTTGTTGCTACTGATAGAATTTCAGCATTTGATGTTGTCCTTCCTAATGGTATACCAGGAAAAGGCAGGGTACTTACCCAAATATCCATATTTTGGTTTAAGCAAGTGGAAGATATTATTCCAAACCACATTATTGCTACAAAGGTTGAAGATTTTCCGGAAAAACTCCACAAGTATGCTGATATCCTTGACGGAAGAAGTATGCTTGTCAAAAAAACACAACCGATGCCAGTGGAGTGCGTGGTGAGAGGATACCTTTCAGGATCAGGATGGAAGGAATATGAAAAGAGTGGAACTATCTGTGGTATCGGGCTTCCTGAAGGGCTTGTTGAATCGTCCAGACTCAACGAACCACTATTTACACCGAGTACAAAAGCTGAAGAAGGACATGATATAAATATCACTTTCGATGAGGTTTTGAAGGAAGTCGGTCAGGAGATGGCAAAAAGGTTGAAGGATATTAGTATAAAGGTTTATTCAAAGGCAAGGGATATAGCTGAAAAAAAAGGCATTATAATCGCTGATACAAAGTTTGAATTCGGATTGTTTAATGGTAATCCTATTTTGATTGATGAGCTCCTCACGCCTGACTCTTCACGTTTCTGGTCAATAAAGGATTACACCCCTGGCAGGAGTCAAGACAGCTATGACAAACAGGTTGTCAGAGATTATCTGCTTACCCTCGATTGGAATCACACATACCCCGGACCTGTGTTGCCTGACGAGATTATAGAAAAGACTGCTGCACGGTATCAAGAAATCCTCAAAATCCTCACAAGCTAACCTTTATACCGCTATAAATCGATATTACTGCCCCCACATTTGAATGCATAGAGGTGTATAGTACATTTTAAAAGGTAAAAAAAGTATATTGGCAGGATGTCATTGTTCTTGAAATACTACTTAGAACAGGCTACAATTGAATTGTTGTATGCTACAAGAGAAAAGCTCTCACAAAAAATATGTGAGATAGTTTGGTGAAGGATTATCAAAAACTGAAATAAAGGAGGAACTAAAAAGAAAAAAATGGATGAAGAGAAAACTACAATTCTTGTTGTAGATGATGACCCGTATATTCTTGAATCTGTTTCATCGTTACTGAATGAGCATGACTATTATGTTATTGCTTGTGAAAATCCAAAGTTTGCAATAGATATACTCAAGGAAGACAATATTGATATTGTGTTCACAGATATTAAGATGCCTGAAATGACAGGGATTGAGCTTCTCGATAAAATCCACAATGTTAATCCTAAAATCCCTGTGGTATTGATGACCGCTTTTGCTGAAGTAGATATAGCTGTTGATGCAATAAAGAAAGGTGTTTTTGATTTCATCACAAAACCGCTTAAACATGAATACCTTGTATATACAGTAGAAAAGGCAATCAAGTATAAAAGACTGATAAAGATAGAACAAGATTACAAATATAATCTTGAAGATACTGTAAAGAAAAAAACGCAGGAGTTATACAATGCATTGATGATGGTGAGGAATATGAGCAGGGAAATTGCAAGGCGTTTAACCTCAGTTGCAGAATTCAGAGATATCGATACAAGTGCCCATATTTCAAGGATAGGCATTTATTCAGGAAAAATTGCCGAGGCACTGGACATGCCAAAAGACTTTATTGAAACAATCACATTCGCAAGCCAGATGCATGATATAGGGAAGGTGGGAATACCTGATGCTATTCTCCTCAAATCCTGAAGCCTTACACATGACGAATTTAAGATTATGAAGACACATACGCTCATTGGAGAAAAAATACTCACAGGTTCAACATATCCAACCATTCAGATGGCTGCATCCATTGCATTAAATCATCACGAGAGATGGCGTGGAGGAGGATACCCAAGAGGATTAAAAGGAGAAAAAATACCGATTGAAGGCAGGATAGTCATGCTCTTTGATCAATATGATGCGCTGCGAAGTAAGAGACCATATAAGCCACCTTTAAGTCATACAGAGTCTTACAGGATAATAACAGAAGGAGATGAATGGACAAAACCTGAACATTTCGACCCCAATGTGTTGAATTCTTTTATAAAAGTTTCCCCTCTATTTGAAGATATATATAACTCATATCAGGATTAATTTTCTTAAGAAAGATAGTAATCACACTAATATAGTAATCACACTAATATGGTACAATTCTATAAATGAAATTACTTTCTTTAACGAGAAGGTAGTGGTATAAGGAGGGGGAAATGACTTTCTGGGAGAAGGTCAAAAGGGATTTACAGAAAGGGCTTAAGGAGGGTATTGCAATTGTAAAGGAAAGTGCTGCAGTGGTCAGGGAAAAAGCAGAGGAACTTACAGAAGAAGGAAAAAAACGTTATAAGATTTATGAACTTAAGACAAAGGTTCAGAAAGAGATATCAGAACTTGGTGGAAGGGTCTATGACTTAAGTTCAAAAATAAAAAACCCAATGATTGACAGAAAGGTAAAGACAATTGTAGCACGAATCAAAAAGATTGAGACACAAATAACAAAACTTGAGGGAAAAG
>JAOUJR010000292.1 GCA_029883145.1 Nitrospirota bacterium | reverse complement strand
CTTGTAAAGGAACGCAGGGGGTTAATTCCAAACACAAAATGGAAACAGGAACATAAAAAACTTCCCTGGTTCCTTGGAGAAACATTTAATTCAGCAATAGGACAGGGATATGTCTCGGTGACACCACTACAGATGGCAGTCATGATGAGTGCAGTTGCAAATGGTGGAGACATATACAAACCTACATTTGTAAAAGACGCTGGCCCGGTAGTTTCAGGAAAAGCAAAGGTTAAACCTGAAACACTTGAAATTATTAAAAAAGCGCTTTCCGGAGTGGTGAATGAGCCAGGAGGAACCGGATGGGCTGCAAAATCGCAAACCACAATTATTGGCGGTAAAACAGGAACAGCACAGGTTGTTGCAATAAAAAAAGACTCCCATTATCTCCCTGAGAGGTTCAGGGACCATGCATGGTTTGTTGCCTTTGCACCAGTTGAAAATCCAGAGATAGCACTTGTAGTATTTGTGGAACATGGTGGTCATGGCGGAGGGGCTGCAGCACCAATTGCAATGAAGGCAATAGAAGGATATCTCAACAATTCAAAATCAAAAATGAAAAATGCACAATTAAACATTGAGAATGTTACGAGTAGATCGCAGAATAACTAAAAATTTTGACTGGATAACACTTTCGATCGTGATCGTTATCGCACTTATCGGAATCATGACCATATATAGTGCAACACGTCCACCGATAGAGGGAGAACATTCTCGATTTTATATAAAACAAATCCTATGGTTCATAATCGGAATTATTGCACTATTTTTAATAGTGAGTTTTGACTATGTCTGGCTGAGTAGATTCTCACTTCATATTTACATCATTGGCATTGTCCTGTTAATCGCAGTGTTTTTCTTAGGGAAGGCTGGTATGGGTGCAAAGAGATGGTTGAGTCTCGGACTTCTGTCATTCCAACCATCAGAATTTTTTAAGCTTGCATACATCATAATGCTTTCGCACCAATTGAGCGTAATAAATGGCCCTATTACCACAATCTCACTTTTACGGTTATTCCTTTTTACTGTACTTTTCCCCGCTGCCTTACTCATTAAACAGCCTGACCTTGGAACTGCATTAATAATCCTGGTAATCTTTGTTTCACTAATACTTGTAAAAGGGATTCACAAAAAGGTTGTTATGCTCCTCGTGATTATAGGCCTACTATCTCTGCCTTTCATAGGCACTATACTCTGGGAAGGATTAAAAGATTACCAGAAAAGCAGGCTTGTTGCGTTTATTGAACCACAGATAGACCCAACAGGCATAGGGTATCACATAACTCAATCAAAAATTACAGTGGGCTCAGGGAAGTTCATCGGAAAGGGCTATCTGAAAGGCACACAGGGCCCGTTCAGATTCCTTCCTGAAAAGCAAACTGACTTCATATTTGCAGTCTTTGCCGAGGAGTGGGGATTTATTGGGAGTATCATCCTGTTACTGCTCTATCTTTTTTTAATACTCAGAGCACTCGATACCGCGAGGAAAGCAAAGGATGAGTTCGGGAGATTACTCGCACTCGGTATCACCTTTATGTTTTCAATCTATTTCTTTGTGAATGTAGGAATGACATTAGGTATTATGCCAGTTGTGGGTATCCCTCTGCCATTTATGAGTTATGGAGGCACTGCACTCCTGTCAAATCTTTTATCAATAGGGGTACTTATCAATATAAGGACTCGCCGCTTTTACCTCTTTTAGAGAAATAATTTTTTTGGTATAATTAATTTCTCTTTTATTGTTTGCTGTCTACTGATTACTGTTTGCTGTTTTATAACGGCGGTGTAGCTCAGGTGGTCAGAGCATGCGGCTCATATCCGCAGTGTCGCTGGTTCGAGTCCAGCCACCGCCACCAAGCCCAAATTAAAGAACACTCCACTCTATTGCATTCTTGAACATCTTAAGCCAGGGTGAAGCGTTAAGGTTTTTCTTCCATTCCTCCGGCATGTAAGGCCATTGCCATTTAAGAAATGTTCTTTCCGGATGGGGCATCATTGCGAGGTGTCTGCCATCAGGAGAACAGAGAGAAGTTATCCCTAAGGGAGAGCCATTGGGATTGAATGGATATGTCTCTGTAAATTCGCCATTATCATCAACAAACCTCAGAGGTGCAAGATTCTGCCTCAGAATCTCTTTCTTTATTTCACTATCAGGGAAATAAATCCTTCCCTCACCATGGGCAACCCAAATACCAAGTGTAGAACCTTCCATCCCTCTGAGCATGATAGCTGGGCTTGGGAGAATATGTACTGTTGAAAACCTCGATTCAAATCTGCCTGACTTATTCTGGATAAATCTTGGCTGAGTAGTATCAGAAATCCCTTTCCAGGGAATCCATCCGAGAAGTGCCATAAGCTGACAGCCATTACAGACACCAAGACTAAAGGTATCAGGTCTTTCATAGAATCTCTGGAATTGTTCATAGAGTTTTTTATTAAACCTGATTACCCCTGCCCAGCCTTTAGCTGAATCGAGGACATCTGCATAACTAAATCCTCCCACAAAAGCAATACCTCTAAAACCGTCAAGATGTGCTTTGTCCTCAAGAAGGTCTGTCATTGTAATATCCCACACCTCAAATCCAGCCTGAAAAAAGGCTGAGGTCATCTCACGATCGCCATTGCTGCCCTCCTCACGGATGATGGCAACTTTTGGTTTAACATCTCTCTCACTAAGTGTTTGAGATGTCTTTTGGGGAATAAATGTAAGCACATAGTGAGGTCCTTTTTTGTCAAAATTGACCCTTCTTTCTTCATCAACACAATCAGGATTTGCCTGAATCCTGTCAAGTTGATAACTGGTTTCTTCCCAGAGTGTCCTGAGTGTTTTCATGTCTTCTTTTAACACACAATGACCATTTATACGTATGTCTATCCTTTTTTCTAAAGTAGTGTTTCCGATTATCTGATAAGGTATTCCATTATCTTTCAGAATACCTGTTATTACATCTTCATTTTCAGATAAATATTCGATCACCACTCCGAGTTCTTCAGAGAATAACAAAGAGATTTCGGTAGTCGGGGTTCGGAATTCCGAGTAGCTACCCCTCCCTAACCCTCCCCTTGGCAAGGGGAGGGTTAGGGAGGGGTTAATATTTATCTCTATCCCGCAATTGCCTCCAAAAGCCATCTCAAGGAGTGTTGTGATTA
>JAOUJR010000291.1 GCA_029883145.1 Nitrospirota bacterium | reverse complement strand
TGTGCAAAACGGCTGGTGGAAGTTGTGGATGGAGCAAAAGACAAAAGAAGGATATTTTAAGGTAGCTGCTTTACTGCGGGAAAAGATGAAGAAAGGAAAATTCCCAGATGAAATTAAAGAACAATTTCAACAGGTGATAGAATATTTTGGCCAATCTCCTATTATTATCAGGTCGAGCAGTCTATTGGAAGATGCATTCGGGAACGCCTTTGCCGGTAAATATGAAAGCATTTTTTGTGTGAATCAAGGGACTCCGGAACAGAGATATATACATTTTGAAGAATATGTCCGAAGGGTGTTTGCGAGCGCAATGAATGAAGACGCATTAACATATCGTTTACAGAGGGGTCTTGACAAGCAGGATGAACAGATGGCGCTTTTGGTCCAGAGAGTATCAGGGTCATATCGTAAACATTATTTTTTCCCTGATTTAGCAGGAGTCGGTGTTTCTTATAATACATTTGTTTGGAAAGAAGGTATGGATCCAAAAGCAGGCATGCTGAGATTAGTGCTTGGACTCGGCACACGAGCAGTTAATCGTGTTGAAAATGACTATCCCCGGATTGTTGCACTGGATGATCCTTTGCTCCGTCCGCATGCAGGCATTGAGGACACAAGGAAGTTTTCACAACATGAAGTGGATGTATTAAATATTGAGGAGAACATTTTACAGACAGTTTCATTAACGGAACTGACTAAAAACGAAGACTACAATATCAAAATGGAATTATTAGGAATAAGAGATTATGAGACAACCCGGAAAATAAGAGAACTCGGGATAGAGGAACGGGAAACCTGGGTTCTTACCTTTGACGAGTTGCTCTCCAGAAGCTCTTTTGCGAGTGTTATGCAGAATATGTTAAAGAAACTGGAGAGCATATACCAATACCCTATAGATATAGAATTTACTGTTAATTTTACACAAAAAGGTGTGATTACAATCAATCTGGTTCAATGCAGACCCCTTCAGACAAAAGGGGGTGAGCAGAGGATAGAAATGCCTGTGCATATAGACAATGATAAGATTTTATTTCAATCTGAAGGTAGTTTTATGGGCGGCAGTATCTTACAACACATAAGGAGAATTATATACGTTGAGCCTGAAAACTATCATGGGTTGTCGTTGTCTGAGAAATATGACATTGCACGCCTTGTAGGAAAACTAAATAAAATGGTAGTAAACAGGATGGAGATGCCTATACTTTTATTAGGTCCTGGCAGATGGGGGACAACGACTCCTTCATTGGGGGTTTCTGTGAGATTTTCTGAAATCAATAATATCGCGGTGATTGGAGAAATTTCATACATGAGTGGCAGTTTAATGCCAGAGCTTTCATTTGGCACTCACTTTTTTCAGGATTTAGTCGAAACTGATATTTTCTATGTAGCGCTGTTCCCTGAAAAAAGTAATGTCATTTTTAATAAAGACGTATTAAATCGTTTCAAGAACGTGCTTGAGGAACTTATTCCAGACAGTGGTAAATACAAAGGCGTCGTGAGAGTTTACGATATAGACGATAAAGTGTTACACATAGCAGCAGATGTCGTGTCTCAAAAGGTATTATGCTTTAGTAATGAATCATTAAAATAGAATAATTAGGGATGCGATAGTTCATCTGAAAACATCTTTAATGCATCTTTAAAGTTTAAAAGTTTTGTATATTCATAGAGAGTTGACATTGCATTGCTCTCTGTATAAATACGTGCCTCTTCAATTGCAGCAATTGAATTAAGCCCTCCAACAACTATCATGCCGACTTTATCAGTCCCTACAGGAATATCCAAAAGGGGTTGATTTGGTTTGCCGAGTAGCATAATACCATTAAAGCCCCTTTTCGTCATTTTTTCGATAAGCATTTCTGTTTCGGGGAGACTCACAGTTGGTATTTCTCTAAAACTTCCAAGGACTTTTCCTGAATTATGCTTTAACGCTCCAAGAACATCCGTCATTCCACTCCTTATGAAAATAACGAGCGGGTCGAGAGAAGAACCCTCGTAACTGATGAGGGAAATAAACCTCTTCGGGTTACCATTTTCTATTTCAATGACACCTCCAAATTTAGATGTGACCGGTATCCCGGCCTTTAAAAATATTCCATTTATCATAATACTGCAAACAGTTCCTACCCCAATATTACCCTGAGGGACGGTAAAAGTGCCTATTTTTTCTCCGCTTTTTGCTATCGCCAGTCTGTTACTTATAGCATATGGCGAGTTAAAAACCCTTCCTATAATTTTAAGGGCTTCCTTTAATCTGTCCTCTGAAAAATATGAGATATTCAGGATTATATTGCCCTGAAGTGTATCAATGTCAAAGTCTGCTAAAAAGGAGAGAGCTTCAATTTTGTTTATAACAAAACCAACCCTTTTGGACACAGAAGCATCGATTGATTCTTTCAGTTCCTTTTTTGTAGCTCTTCTTCTTTTTGTAGCGAGCACCGACTCTAAGCCTTTTCTCTGCTCATATTATCGTAATGTTGCAGAGCCTCTTTAAAAGTTTATGTTTCTTTGAACCCTCCAAAGGGTAATCATTATAATAGAACGATTATCAGACTATTCCGTATGCAAGCATTGCGTTAGCTACTTTTAAAAATCCGGCAATATTTGCCCCGGCAACATAGTCGCCCTTTTTACCATAAGCATAGGCTGCCTCGAGGCAAGTTTTATGAATATCCTTCATTATGGTTAAAAGTCTTTTATCTACCTCTTCTCTTGTCCATGTCAGTCTGAGACTATTCTGGCTCATCTCAAGCCCGGATACCGAAACCCCACCAGCATTTGCTGCCTTCCCGGGGCCGAAGAGAAGATTATTGTCTTGAAAGACCTTAATCGCTTCAGGAGATGAAGGCATGTTTGCACCTTCTGCGACGCAGAAACATCCATGCTTTACCAAAGCCCGAGCATGGTGACCGTCAATTTCATTTTGGGTAGCACAAGGTAAGGCTATATCAACTTTTAAGTCTTGTTCTTTAATGACATCCCATACGCTATTCCCTACAAAACATACTGATCCGTATTTATCAGCATATTCTTTTATTCTTCCCCTTCGTATATTTTTTAATTCTTTAACGAAATCACATTTTTCACCAGATATCCCAGACTCATCAACTATGGTTGAGTGAGAGTCACAAAGTGTTATTACCTTACCTCCGAGTTGATTTAC
>JAOUJR010000290.1 GCA_029883145.1 Nitrospirota bacterium | reverse complement strand
CTTCGGTTTGAATGTATACGTATGCGAGGAAGATATAATGAAATTCGGTCTCACAGAAGACATGATTGTCATGGACTCAGACCATCCTGACGGAGAGTTAAAAACTCAGATCATTCCATATACTGAGATACAAAAAGCAATGGAGACATGCGACCATATTCTATTTTTCTAAATATCAAATGAATGACTTTCAGATATGCTAAAATAAAGAAAGTTTACAGCAATGGCTGATTTAAAATCATTGACACCAACAGAAACCCTCGACGTCCTCGGGAGAGCCTGCCCTTATCCTATTGTTCTTACTAAAAAATTAATGGAAAAATTGCCCAGTGGGGCAATAGTAAAGGTACTCTGTGACTCACCGGTAACTGTTGAAAATGCTATTCCCCGATACTGCGAAAAACATGGATATAAATTTGAATCTGTGAAGCTTGAGGACAAGGGTTACTGGGAACTTTACATCCAGAAAACCTGACAAAGTAAAGTAGTGATAGAGGAAGGCAATTCAACTTTTTGCATTTACTACATTTTTCTTCTTTCTCACATCTCTTATAAACCAGATGATAAAGCCTGCTGCTAAGACGCTTGCCGCTATATACAGTTCATACTTTTTAACGTCACCAAGGACATTTTTAATTGTTGCTCCGAAAAAATAGCCCACAAGGGTACATATTATTGCCCAGATGACGCAACTAATAAGCTGAAAGGTAAAATATTTTTTTACACCCATACGTGAAAAACCGAGGACTGCTGCACTTAATAGCCTGAACCCGTAAAGCCACTGACTTATAAATATTGATGCAGTTCCATACTTTGCCATCAAATACTCAAGTTTTGAGAGATTAACTTTTATAAATCTCTGAGTAAATTTAAGGAACGCCTCTCTCTTGTAAAGAGCAATTATAAAGAAAGTCCCATGACCAACATAAGAGGCAGTGGTTGAGACAAGTATGATCGTGGTTGTATCGAGATACCCGGTAAAAGCAAGAAAACCCGCTGCAATGAGGACACTCTCGCCCTCAAAAAATGTAAGTATGAATATGGCTAAATAGCCAAATTTTGAGATTAACTCTTCCAGAACCCCTCCTGAGGAAATTTATCAGAGAGATTATGTTATATCAACTGTTAAAGGCTAAAAATGAGGAAGGGATGCCGAAAACAGGGCATCCCTTCCTCATTTTTTTTATGAATAATTCTACATTTCTTTGAGCGTTATTGCCCCTGACGGACACTCAGTAACACAGCTTTCACATCCTTCACATAAATCTGCCTGAACAGCTTCACATTTCCCATCTACAACCTTCCAAACTTCAACAGGACATATTTCCACACATTTCCCTTCGCCGTTACATTTATCCTTGTCTAATTCTAAAACCCACACTTACAATCTCACCTCCTTCGCCATGGAAATCATGGATTTATTTAAATTATAAACTAAATAAATTAAAAATTCTATTAAATTTTGTGGTGCTCCTCATCTCTACCTTATATTTCACATTAACGGGTATCCTGTTACCGTTGCAGATTTGGGTAATCCCGCAAGCTTACATGAGATGATAGGATTAGGGAATTGCACATATTCACATTCCTTTGGTTGATGAACATTCTTACAGACAGCTCGTACTATGGGAATGGATTCGTACTTTTTGTAATAGTCTCTTATGAACTTTAATATATCCATTTTTTCTTGTGTAAGAGGGCATGTTTTACTCACTCCTTCTCTGTCAGCTAATGCACAGGCAACTTTTTCGTTCCAGTCATCAAAATTTACAAGAAACCCCTCATCGTCTACATCAATCTTTATACCCTCATACTCAATTGTAGGCATTGCACCCTCCTATACTTTTATCTGCTTTTCACCATATTTATCATAAACAACCTCTTCCTTTACCGTTGTGGCTACTTTATAAAGGATGGTGAGTATTAAAAACCCGACTGCCCATACCCCAAGGGTAATGAATGCTTCTGGAATAGTTGGCCAATACTCAAAAACTTTTTCAAATGCATTGGGGATAAATCCTCCTATGATTAAACCAAAACCCTTATCAATCCACAGTGAAAAGAATACTGCAACAGAAGCGACTGCAAGCGTTTTCTCGTTCTTACGCCAGTCAGGATTTAACAGAAGAACAAGAGCAATTACTGCGAGTATGCTCGAAAGCCACATCATGGGAACAAGTTTTGTATAACCATCTAAACCAACATAGAGGTAATCGAAAGGATGCATATGCCCTGGTATGGTACTGTAAAAAGCGGTAAATAGTTCAAATCCAAGGAACATTACATTTATAATCATCGTATACGTAATGGTCTTTCCAAGCGTTTGAATGGCCTCTCTGCCGGGATCAAATTTGGTATATTTTCTTACAATGAGACACAGGATGATGATAAGAGCAGGTCCGGAAGCGAAGGCTGATGCTAAAAAGCGGGCAGCCATGATGGCTGTCAGCCAGAAATGCCTTCCTGGAAGGCCTGCGTAAAGAAATGCCGTTACTATGTGGATGCTGGGTGCCCAAGCGATTGCAACATATATAAAAGGTTTTATCCATGAAGGTGGTGGCATACCTTTCCGCTCAGCTCCCAGGATAGTCCAGCCAACCAGGACATTCCAAAGAAGATACCCGCTCAAGACAAGCATATCAAAGAACATGACCGAATTTGGGGTTGGGTGCAGTAACACGTTCAGAACCCGAAGAGGCTGACCCATATCAACAAAAATAAACAACATACACATTATCACAGAAGGAATGGCTAAAAATTCTGCTAAGACGGAAATCCTGCCATATTTTTTATAGTTATGAAGGTAGTAAGGCAAGACTACCATGACTGCTGCTGCTGCTACTCCAACAAGAAAGGTGAACTGCCCGATATAAAACGCCCATGAGACATCCCTGCTCATACCTGTTATTCCAAGGCCATAAGAAAATTGCTGGAGATAGAAAATGAAACCAATACCGATAAGGGAGAGCAAAAATAATATCAATCCCCAGTATTTTCGACTTCCTCTTAGCGCCGTTTCAAGCATGGTCATTACCTCCTATTATGTAGTAAACACTGGGTTGTGTCCCGAGCTCGGATTTACGCCGGATGGAGAAATGCAAACTGAGAATCTTTCTGACCTCAGAGTCAGGGTCACTAAGGTCTCCAAAAACCAATCCAGGTTTTGT
>JAOUJR010000289.1 GCA_029883145.1 Nitrospirota bacterium | reverse complement strand
TATGGCTAATAAGATCATCGGTCTAACCTTTATTTTTTGGACAATGTTAACTTGTAAACTATCCTGCTCGAAGAAATTGCCCAGAATAACCAATCTTGAGTATTTAAACCATATTTGATTAATTTGTCAAGTATTTTTATATAAAATATGTGAGAGAAGATGAAGACTAAAATAGGCAAGAGAATCAGAGGATTTCGTAGATTTTTAGGCATGTCACAGAAAGAATTCGGTCAAAAATTAGGTCTCCCATTTCAACATATTAGCCGTTATGAGCAGGGGAAAATCACACCATCTGGTGAAGTATTAGCAAAGATATGTGAATCATATAATATTAATTTAAACTGGCTTCTTATCGGTAAGGGTTCTATAGAAAAAGAATCCTTACCCGATAAACATGCTCATGTTGATATGTTTACCTTGGTGAGTACAGGAAATCCAACAAAATCGTTGGAACGCTCTGAGCATCCAGACTTTCTGCCAAGAGAATTTTTCAAACCTTCAATAAAACCCATTAACGTCTCTGGTCATAGTATGGAACCAACTATTTTCAATGGTGCATATGTTGGAGTAGATACTGATGAAAAACAGATAATAAGCGGTGAGATATATGCTTTGCGTCTACAGCATGAAGGTATTGTAATAAAAAGATTATTTATGGAAATTGACAGGGTTACTCTCAGGTCTGATAATCCCTCTTCTCCTCTGTCCTCAATCCCGATTGAAAAGCTCCCTGAAGACTTTATTGTAGGGAGGGTAAAGTGGGTTATTCAGAAGCTCTATTAAAGTAAACTTTAAAAGACTACCATCCCCATACAACGGTCTTATCTTTGCCCTCCATTTTTCCCTTATAAAGTGCCCTATCTGTATTCCTTATAAGCTCTACCCTATCCTTTCCATCAGATGGAAAGACTGCGACACCTATAGTAATTGTTATCGTATCCTTTGGAAAGACCTTCCATGTAGTGGGCAACTGTTCCTTAATTGACTTTCTTATCCTCTCTGCAACCAAAAATGCCTCCTTTTTCTCAGTCTGGGGCATAATCACCGCAAACTCTTCACCCCCAAATCTTGCTATCACATCAATAACACGTAAGCTGTCTTTTGCAATATTCGCAATATTTTTCAGCACCTCGTCACCTGCAAGATGTCCTTCGGTATCATTAAAGAGCTTGAAATCATCTATATCCATCATTGCAAGAGAAAAGGACAGATTGTGACGTTCTGAACGCTGGAGTTCCTCAAAAAACCTTTCTTCAAAGTATCTTCTATTAAAAAGTCCTGTCAAAGCGTCTGTAATGGAAAGTTCTCTCAGGTGGCCTGCGAGACTATAATACATCGACCTTTCAAGTGCGATAGATGCATATGATAAAAAAGATTGGAGTATGGCCATATCCTCTTCTGAGAAGATCTCCCCTGTTACCTTATCAGAGATATTAAAGACTCCTATCGTCTTTTCTCCTGCTTTTAAAGGGATACTCATGAAGGAACTCGTCTTATAATTTGGCCTCCTTTTGAGAAGGACCTTTCCGTTGCGTTCAATGTCATCCATAATGAGTGGCACGCCTTCCTTGAATACCCTCCCCGCAATTCCCTCACCGAGCTTAATCCTTATCTCTTTAAGGAGCAATTTATTGATCCCCTTCGCAGCTTTTATGGTAAGATACGATGAACCATCTTCGATGAGCATTAAAGAACCTCTCTCTGCACCAATAAGGTGCACAGACAAATCCACTATAGCATCATAAAGCATCTCGGGTTCTTTAACAGGATTGAGGCGCGTGGTAGCCAAATCCAACACATGTATATTTTTTAAGCGCCTATCATAAATACTCTGCAAGTCTAAAAGTCTGAAGACAAACCCTATAATTCTGCATAGGTCAAAGATTACATCTGCATCCTCTTGAGCGATAGGGGAGTTAAAGATACCCAGGAGTCCGATAACCCTATTTTTTAACACGATAGGAAATAAATAAATGGAGGTGACCTCATCACTTAACCCTAATTTTAATATCTCCATCATATCTTCAGAGTGTAAAGGCCTTTGTTTCTCAAGTACTTCAGTGATAACACCTGTGCTTTTTAAGCGCATTGTTTGGAGATGCTCTTTGAGCCTGCCTCCTGCCCTCTGAGAC
The DNA here is from genome assembly GCA_029883145.1 of Nitrospirota bacterium. Taxonomy (GTDB): domain Bacteria; phylum Nitrospirota; class Thermodesulfovibrionia; order Thermodesulfovibrionales; family SM23-35; genus VGWZ01. The sequence continues at coordinate 1,038 of JAOUJR010000289.1, read as the reverse complement.
CTGAATAGTTCATTATCTTTTACCATTATTGAAACACTATCCGCACTAAACAGAAAGAGCAGTACATCTATCAGAAGTTCATAAACCTCGTCTGCTTTCTTATCTAATTCAATATTGGATATAAGACTGAGGATGGTCTTTGTCAATCTGTACTTTTTCTCATTCAGGTTGTTCTCATAACCGCACTTGAGAAAAAGATTAAACAGGAATTGCAGGTATCGTGAAGCCTCATGGATAGCCACATAATCACTGACAAAAATCTCCTGTGACCATGATTTAAGTTGGGGTAACGGGAAGCCATAAGATTCTCCGTCTTTTATATAAAAATCCTCAAATTCTTTTGTAGAAAAAAATACACCGCCCCCGGTAATCACAAAAGTTACATTATTCATACAAACGGGAATGAAAAAATAGTATTGTGCTGCAGGACCCTTTATGACAGAAACATCCCTTCTATGTGCCACCTTCTCAATGCTCCTCTTTAAAAAGTCATTATATTCATCTCGTCCCTTCTGAGACGCCTTGAGAGCTGATAGGAATTTATCTTCACTAACCGGAGGCAGGATAAGATTCCCTTTTTCTCCATAGACAGAAAGAGAAAATCCAGTAAGGTGTGACAGGCTGTTTTGGATGGAAGAAACAGTATTAATATCAATAAGCTCTAAGGACACGTTGTGACTCATGTAGTCAGTGATTTTTTGTAAAACCGTTGTAAAAGACCGCTGATACTCACCTTTAGTAGAGGGTGGTGGATATCTGATGCAATCTCACATAATGGTTTTAACACAAAATCCCTCTTATGCATTAACGGATGTGGGATTTTTAAATTATCCTCTGTGAGTATAATATCATCAAAGAGGAGTATGTCGAGGTCAACATTCCGCGGCCCCCATCTTAATAACTCTTCTCTACCCATCTCTCTTTCTATATTCTTTAATACTGTGAGGAGTTCCTTTGGATTAAGCTCAGTTTCTAATTCTATCGCCATGTTTATGAATTGTGGTTGGCCTTTGTATCCCCACGGCTCAGTCTCATAAA
>JAOUJR010000288.1 GCA_029883145.1 Nitrospirota bacterium | reverse complement strand
CCTCAGATGCGCATTTTACTGCGAGAGCTAAATCTCTCGGTCTGTATGAGCCCGTCTTCAGAAAAATATATTTTGCACCAGCATCCCTCAACTCTTCTACCCTTTTATAGAAACTCTCCTCTTCAACCATAGCCACTCTTGAGTGGCGTTCAAATTCGCTAAAAATATGGCGTTCAAAATCTTTTATAACAGCCTGATCATAAGGATCTGGTAATAGAATGTAACCTCTATCCTTTAGCATCTGGGCGCGCTTTAAATTTTTTATCTTTACCTCGCCCCCTATGTTCTTTGCCCCCTGTCCCCATTTGAGTTCTACTACTTCAACACCTAATTTATCAATTGCGTATTCATGCACCCCGAGCTTTGTATCTTCAATATTTGCCTGTACAACGATGGTGCCATAGCCATCTTGCTGCCATTCTTTGAAGAGTTTAACCCGCCTTTCCATTTCTGGAGAGTGACGCACTTTGCCCTTTTCTATTTTTACCTCAGTGTCCATCCCGCATACATTCTCACCGACCGTAACGATTATGCCTGAAAGTGCGGCGCCGATAGCGAGCCCATCCCAGTTATTTTTTGCAATAGCTGTTGAGCCAAGCCCTGGAATAACAATAGGTAGTCTTAATTTTATGCCCTTGTCATGTCCTATTCTTCGCTCAAGATCAACATTCGTAAATATGGCTTTGTCAGGATCTGGCTCTATTCCGTATGCACCTCTACATGTGCCAAGTATTGTAAAGTGAGATAAGTCCACCGGATACTCTTTCTCACCGGCCGAAGTTATTATCCCGAATGGTTGTGGGTATATAACTTCTGTACCCCTACATGCCGATCTCCCAATTTCGCACATACCGATACAGCCATCCACACAAGTAGCACACATTCCACTTATTGGTACGACAGCATCTTCTGTCCTGTTCTTTGTCAAAGTTGCTGCAGTTGCGTTTATTTTTCCAAACCTCATTTTTGTCCCTCCTTTTTCTCTTCAGGTTTTTCCCTTACGCAAGTTCCACATTCACCTTTGAGCCCCATCCAACAAGTGTAGTTATCATAAAAATCCAAACATGTTGGCTGGAGTTCGTTATAACACCTGCCACATAACACATTTTCTGGTTCTGGACCTTCACATCTTAATGTGCATGCTGGACAGATGTATAAGCAGGCCCCACATCTTCTACACTCTTCAGATGCCTTATCAAAAGGTGTAGTTATTTTTAGTTTGTTACCCCTGTCAACAAATCCAATAGCTTTTGCCATCATCTGTTCTTCACAAATCCTCACACACAATCCACAGTATATACAATGTTCCCATTTAGGCTTGAACCTGACTCGCTCTAAACCCATCTTTGCCGCCAGATCTTGTAACACCTTGGATGTGGGACACTGTGCAATCATAAGTTCAAGTATCAACTTTCTTGCCTCAACAACCCGTTTTGTTGCAGTTCGCACCACAAGTCTCTCTTTCACAGGGTACGTGCAAGAAGTGACAAGTTTAGTATTTTCACTCTCGTGTATCTCGACGAGACAAAGACGACAGCCACCCCATGGTGATAGTCCTTCATGGTAACATAGTGTAGGGATCTCTATTCCCAGGAACTTCGCTACATCCAATATTGTCCAGCCCCTTGGTGCATCAAAATCTATTCCGTCTATGGTTATTTTTGGCATTTTACCTCCTAAGATATAGTAACGGCACCATATTTACAAACATCACGACAAATCCCGCATTTGATGCACCTATCCTGAGTTATGGAGTGCGGTTCTTTTAATTCGCCCACTGTTGCATCCGTAGGACAATTCTTCTTGCATAGTCCGCAACCTGTGCATTTCTCAGCATCTATTGTGTATTCGATCAATGGTTTGCAAACACCCGCTGGACATTTTTTGTCCCTTATGTGTGCAAAGTATTCATCCTTGAAATATTTAATCGAAGAAAGAACACCATTTGGTGCAGTCTGACCAAGTCCGCAAAGCGAAGTGGCTTTTATTACATTTCCCAATTCCTCGAGAAGTTGTAAGTCCTCTTCCTTACCTTTACCCTCTGTAATATCTGCTAGAATCTGGAACATATGCTGGATGCCTTCTCTACACGGGACACATTTTCCGCAGGATTCATCTTGAAGAAAATTTGCAAAATACTTTGCAATATCAACCATACAGGTATCCTCATCCATAACGATCATGCCACCAGAGCCCATTATAGAGCCAGCCTTTGTCAATGATTCGTAGTCTACCGGTAAGTCGAAGAGTTCTCGTGGAATACAGCCACCGGATGGACCGCCTGTTTGAACAGCCTTGATTCTCTTCCCATTGAATGAACCGCCCCCTACATCGAATATCACTTCACGAAGTGTTATTCCCATAGGGACCTCAACGAGTCCGGTGTTTTTCACCTTACCCACGAGTGAGAATGTCTTAGTCCCTTTGCTTGTTTTTGTTCCAATACTGGCAAACCAGTCTGCTCCTCTTTTTATTATTTGGGGTACATTTGCATATGTTTCAACATTATTTATGTTTGTTGGTTTGCCAAAAAGACCTTGTTCAGCGGGGAATGGTGGTCGCTGCCGTGGAACACCTCTTAAACTTTCTATAGAATGAATGAGTGCAGTCTCCTCGCCGCAGATAAAGGCACCGGCACCTTTGACTACTTTAATATCGAAATTGAATTCCAGACCCAGTATGTTTTTACCCAATAGACCGAGTTCCTTTGCCTGTTCAATCGCTATTGTCACATGTTTCACTGCGAGTGGATATTCATTACGAACATAAATCCAGCCTTCATTTGCACCGATTGAATAAGCACTGATGATCATTCCTTCAATGACAGAGTGTGGATTACCTTCGAGAAGACTTCTATCCATATATGCCCCTGGGTCGCCTTCATCAGCATTGCAAATTATGTATTTGACATCGCCTTTTTGCTTCCTTGTAATTTCCCACTTTTTACCAGTTTGGAAACCTGCGCCACCTCTTCCACGAAGCCCTGAACATTTTATCTCTTTTATTATTTCTTCAGGCTTCATTTTTAATGCTTTATCAAGTGCCCCATAACCACCAACTGCAATGTAATCTTCTATATTTGTAGGGTCTATAAGTGGATTGTTTCCCAAAATTATGCGCATTTGATTCCTATAAAAAGGAATCTCACTTACATGGACAAATTTTTCTTCGTTCTG
>JAOUJR010000019.1 GCA_029883145.1 Nitrospirota bacterium | reverse complement strand
AGAAATGTACGCAGTGTAAGAGATGTACAGAGGAATGTCCCTTCGGTGCAATCAATGAAGACGAGAAGGCAAACCCACTTTACAGTCCGACCCGCTGCAGAAGATGTGCAGTTTGTGTAGGTGCATGTCCTGAAAGGATTATTAGCTTCAAGAATTATTCAGTTGATATGATTGGAAATATGGTAAAGAACATAGAGGTTCCTGAAGAAGAAGAAAAGCTGAGGGCTATAGTATTCGCCTGTGAAAACGATGCCTATCCAGCACTGGACATGGCTGGAATCAACCGCCTGCAATTTAATGCATTTGTAAGGGTTGTTCCTTTGAGATGCATAGGATCAATGAACCTGGTATGGGTGGCTGATGCCCTTTCAAAAGGTATTGATGGAATTCTCCTTATGGGATGTCAATATGGTGAAGATTACCAGTGTCATATGGCAACAGGAAGCCACCTGGCGAAGATCAGGTTGTCAAAGGTCTCCGAAACACTGGACAGATTAAAGCTTGAGTCTGGAAGGGTTCAGATGGAACAGGTCTCCATCTCAGAATACTACAAAATACCCGAAATATTAAACAACTTCCTTGAGAAATTGAAGGAGTTCGGCCCTAACCCCTATAAAGGATTCTAAAGTATGTGTTGTTATTCAGGCTGACAGGTATGCCTGTCAGCCTTTTTATTTGGTTCTCGAGGAAATTAAAGATATAGATTTTTCTTTTTACCCCGTTAGAAAGAAAGCCACGCCCAAAGGGTGGGGTGAAAAATATAGCTCGACCCGTTAGTAAAGATATTTCTAACGGGGTTTACAAAAGTTAAAATGAATTATATAATTCTTTAGTAGTCTTGAAATTCAGAAAACCTTTAAAATCTAAACAGAAAGGATTAAACAATGTTACTGAGTACGAAGTTTGTAGAACCTATTGAGCGCACATTGGATTCAACATTCAAGTTTAGGTGTCATAAAAATATCAGCTGCTTTAATAAATGCTGTAGACTTACAAATATACTCCTTACCCCTTATGACATCCTGAGGATGAAAAAGAGGTTAGGAATTTCTTCAGGAGAATTCCTTGAGAAATTCACTTACACTCATATTGATGAAAAGTCCTCACATCCTTATGCGGTGCTTAAGATGATGGATGATGAAGGGAAATGTCCTTTTGTGACACCCGAGGGCTGCAGTATTTATGAAGACCGGCCTGCTATCTGTCGATATTATCCTGTCGGGCAAGGGCTCATGGTAAAGCAATCAGAGAAAGGGATAGTGAATGAGGGATTCTATTTTTTCATCAAAGAACCGAATTGTCTCGGCTTTCAGGAAGACAAAGAGTGGACCATTGAGACATGGAGGATTGACCAGGGGGTTGACCTCTATGATGAAATGAACAGTGAGTGGAAGGAGATTCAGTTGAGGAGGGACAATCCGGGTCAACCTAAGCTTGACGAGAAGAAGCAGTCCCTGATGTATATGGCAAGTTATGATATAGACAAATTTAGAAGATTTGTTTCTGAAAGCAAATTTCTCGATATCCTCGATATTGATAAGGAAGAAGTCGAGAAGATAAAGACTGACGAGATTGCAATGATGAAGTTCGGATTCAAATACCTGAAGTATATTCTGATACTTGAGGAAACATTGAAGGTGAAGGAAGAATATAGAAAACAAACAAAAGATGTCAGAAATCCATGATTTTATAACCGGCCAGGCATTTCTTGATACAGATGATGAAAGGATCAAACAGAAAATTGAACGGCTCCTCATCGAAGAGAAGGGGTATTCAAAACAGGATATTGAGGTTGACAAAGAATTCGAGATTGTTATTGGCAAAGAAATATATAAATCAAAGGTAGACCTTATTGTGAATGTTGAAGAAAAAAGGTTTATGATTATGAGGTGTGCTCGTGGTTCATTGGTATCGAGGGAGAGAGAGGTTATATCGTGTGCAAGAATCCTTGATGTTTATCAGATTCCATTTGCTGTGGTAACCAACGGAGAAGATGCAGAGGTTCTTGATACGATATCTGGAGAAGTAATTGGCAATGGTTTAGGGGCGATACCATCAAAGGCGAATGCCTTAGAAGCCATAAAACAAATTGAGTTTAAAAAACTTCAAGAAAAAAGGATTGAAAAAGAAAAGCGAATCTTTCTCGCATTCGATGCAATCAAATGCCCTTCAAAATGTGATTAATCAGAAGTAAAACCCTGGCAGAAATGCCCTTTTATAATTGAAATGACGAGATTATTTTGCACGGTCTATTAAACGAAATCTAATGAAAATATATGTTTTAAAAAGAAAAAATTAAGTAATCAAATTTTTATAAATACCTTTGATTATCAAATAAAAAATGCTCATTTTTTATTTGACAAATTTACCTGTTTTGGTATTAACTATTACGCACCCGTAAAATGCAAATTTTTAGTAAAAGAATGTTAACTCAAAATTATGTTTAAATTATTTTCTGATGTTGTGTGTAATGTTTTATGTATAAGCTTTGATCATTTAACTACTTAAATATATGGAGGAATAGCATGGCAGCAGAGAAGACCAAAAGTATCTTAGTTGTAGGAGGGGGAATGAGCGGGATATCCACTGCTTTGGAGGCAGCTGAGGTAGGATATGAGGTAATACTCGTCGAGAAAAATCCATACCTTGGGGGAAGGGTAACCCAGCTCAATAAATATTTTCCCAAGTTGTGTCCACCTAATTGCGGACTGGAGATAAATTTCAGAAGAATCAAAAATAATCCCAGGATCAAATTTTATACCTTCGCAGAGGTGGAGAAAATTTCTGGTTCAGAGGGAGACTTTGATGTCACCGTAAAGCTTAATCCCAGATATGTGAACGAAAATTGTACTGCCTGTAATGCCTGTGTTGATGTTTGCCCGTATGAAAGGCCAAATGATTTTAATCTTGGAATGGATAAAACAAAAGCTATTTATCTTCCTCAGGACTTTTCCTTCCCAATGAGGTATGTGATTGATGATAAGTACTGTAAGAAAGAAGAATGTGCAAAGTGTAAAGAGGTTTGCACATACAATGCCATTGATCTTGACATGAAGGCTCAAAGCCTTTCCTTGAAAGTTGGCTCCATTGTCTGGGCTACTGGTTGGAATCCGTATGATGCAGCCAGAATGGATAATCTTGGTTTTGGGAAGTATCAAAATGTTATCACCAATATGATGATGGAAAGATTGGCAGCTCAGAACGGTCCTACCATTGGTAAAATCCTTAGACCTTCTGACGGAAAAGAGGTTTCAAAGGTAGCATTTGTGCAATGTGCTGGATCCCGTGATGAGAACCATCTCCCTTATTGCTCTTACATTTGTTGCCTTGCTTCCATCAAACAGGCTTCCTATATTCGTGAACAGTATCCGGAAGCTCTTGTTACTATTTTCTATATTGATATTCGTACACCAGGCAGATACGAAAGGGTGTATTTAAAGGCACAAAAAGATGAAAAGATAACATTCTTTAAAGGGAAAGTTGCCAAAATCGAGGAAGATCCTGCAACAAAGGATCTAACAGTGACAGCAGAAGATGCGCTTACAGCGAAAAAGATTCATGAAAAATTTGACCTTGTTGTACTTGCTACCGGAATGGCTCCAAGCACACAGAAATGGAAAGTGCCTGCGAACATATCTTACGATACAGACGGTTTTATTACATCCAATTCTGGAGTAAACGGAATGTATGCTGCGGGTTGTGCCTTAAAGCCGCTTGATGTCTATTCCACTGTCCAGGGAAGTACAGCGGCAGCGCTCAAGGCTATGCAATCTTTGGTGAGGAGGTAAATCAATGGAGAAAAAGATAGGCGTTTATATTTGCACTGATTGCGAGATAGGGAAAGCCCTCGATATAGATAGTTTAGTTAAGGTTGCCACGAAGATGAAGGCACCTGTTGTCAAAACACATCCGTCTCTGTGTCTTAAGGAAGGTGTTGAGTTCATTAAAAAGGATATGGCTGCAGAAGGAGTCAATGCAGTGATTATTGCTGCCTGTTCACCTCGTGTAAATTATGACATTTTTAATCTAGATACTCCCCTTGTAGAAAGAGTTAATCTCAGGGAGCAGGTTGTCTGGACTCATCCACCGAATGATGAAGATACACAGATGATGGCTGAAGACTACGTGAGAATGGGTATTTTAAAAATGCAGAGGATGGAGGCTCCAGAACCCTATAAGGTGGAAGATCTCTCTAGAAATGTATTAGTTATTGGAGGAGGTATTGCTGGACTTACTGCTGCCAATGAAGCAGCAAAGGCAGGCTATGATGTCTTCTTGGTAGAAAAGAATGAGGCTCTTGGTGGCTGGATGACCAAAATTTACAAACAAGCACCTACAAAGCCTCCTTATGAAGATCTGGAAGAGCCAGAGATTAATGATTTGATCAAAGAAGTTCAACAGAATCCAAAGATTAAAATATTCACATCTGCTTTAGTAGAAAAGATTGATGGCGCTCCTGGTATTTATGATGTCACAGTAAAACGTAATGGGGGTGTCGAGACTTTCAGAGCCGGAGCGATAGTTGAGGCTGCCGGTACCGTACCATATGATGCAGCAAAAATTGCCCATCTTGGTTTTGGTAAATATTCCAATGTCATCACGAACTATATGATGGAAGAGCTGGCCACAAAGGGAGCAATTGTACGTCCCTCGGATGGGAAACCTGCGAAGAGCATTGCCTTTATACAGTGTGCAGGACAGAGGGATGAAAAATATTTGCCTTACTGCTCAGCAACCTGCTGTACCGAGTCTCTTAAACAGGCAAAATATGTGAGAAATCAAGACCCTGAGGCAAAGGTCTTTATATTTTACAAAGACATAAGAACGCCGGGTCACTATGAATATTTTTATAAGAGTATGCAGAACGATCCGGGTATATTCATGACAAAGGGAGAAGTGAAGGGCATTACAGAGGATGAGAATAAAAATCCTATAGTAGAAGTAGAGAATACTCTTTTGGGTGAAAAGATCTCTGTCAATGTTGACCTTGTTGTTCTTGCCACAGGCATGGTTCCAGTCACTGCATTAGGGGATGAGATATTACCTCCTGGCGTAAATCCAGGTGACGAGTTTATCCCCTATGTGATGATTGAAACAGATATCTTAAATCTTGGGTACAGGCAGGGAGGAGAGTTACCTTCTCTCGCGCACGGGTATCCTGACTCAAACTTTATCTGTTTTCCTTATGAAACTCGAAGAACAGGTGTGTATTCTGCCGGTACTGTAAGGGCACCTATGGATATAACATTTTCCAAGGAAGATGCAACAGGGGCAGCCCTGAAGGCGATACAGTGTATTGAGTTAACTTCAAGGGGTGAAGCTGTGCACCCAAGAGTAGGTGATATATCCTATGCAGACTTCTTCATGCAGAAATGTACGCAGTGTAAGAGATGTACAGAGGAATGTCCCTTCGGTGCAATCAATGAAGACGAGAAGGCAAACCCACTTTACAGTCCGACCCGTTGCAGAAGATGTGCAGTTTGTGTAGGTGCATGTCCTGAGAGGATTATTAGCTTCAAGAATTACTCAGTTGATATGATTGGAAATATGGTTAAAAATATAGAGGTTCCTGAAGAAGAAGAAGAAAAGCCGAGGGCTATAGTTTTCGCCTGTGAAAATGATGCTTATCCAGCGCTGGATATGGCTGGAATCAACCGTCTGCAATTTAATGCATTTGTAAGGGTTGTTCCTTTGAGATGCATAGGATCAATGAACCTGGTATGGGTGGCAGATGCCCTTTCAAAGGGTATTGACGGAATCCTTCTCATGGGGTGTCAATATGGCGAAGATTATCAGTGTCATATGGCTACAGGAAGCCACCTGGCAAAAATCAGACTGTCGAAGGTTGCAGAAACACTGGACAGATTAAAGCTCGAGTCTGGAAGGGTACAGATGACACAGGTATCTATTGCAGATTACCAAAAAATACCCCAGATCCTCAATGAATTTCTGGAAAAATTGAAGGAATTTGGTCCCAATCCATATAAAGGGTTTTAGGAGGTAAAAGGATGTCAGATCAATTAATAAAACCAGATTTGAATTTTGTAAAAGATGTAATTGCCTCAGGAGGGGAATCCCTTAAAAAGTGTTTCCAGTGTGCAACCTGTTCAGTTGTATGCAATTTATCTCCTGATGACAAACCCTTTCCGAGAAAAGAAATGATCTATGCCCAGTGGGGGTTAAAGGACAAACTTTTCAGTAATCCTGATATCTGGCTCTGTCATCAGTGCAGTGACTGCACTGCGTATTGCCCAAGAGGGGCGAAGCCGGGAGAAGTCCTCAATGCAGTGAGAAAGCTGTCTATACAGAATTATTCAGTACCGCGATTTTTGGGGAAGGCTGTAGGCAGCCCTTCTTATCTGGTCCTTCTTTTTGCAATCCCTGTTGTCGTTTTCCTTGTACTCCTTGCATCACTTGGCCACCTGAGCATCTCAGACATTCCAAGAGCGGCAAACGGTAGTATTTCCTATGCAAAGTTTTTACCTTCACTCTATATTGATAGTGTTTTTATGCCAATAGCTATTTTCGCAGTGGTGGTATTTGCCCTCGGGATTTCCAGGTATTGGAAAGACTTGACAAGTGGAGCAGGCATGGAGCCCAAGGGTGGTCTTTTGAATACTATTATTGCAACTATAGGCACTATACTATCACACAAACAATTCAAAAAATGTGAGGTAACAAAAGATCGTCAGATATCACACTTGTTAGTATTTTACAGTTTCATAGGGCTTGCCATTACAACAGCATGGGCTGTTGCTTATCTCTATGGCCCAGCGATCATGAAACTTTTAGGGATGAAACCATTTTCCTGGCTGTTGGGAGAATCACCTTATCCACTCACAGATCCCTTGAAATGGCTTGCAAACATAAGTGCATTGGCGCTTATTGTCGGTATTACCCTGGTTGTAAGCAACAGGTTAAAAAATAAGGAAAAGGCAGGAAAAGGGAGCTATTTTGACTGGCTCTTTATAAGTGTTGTTTATTTAGTAGCACTATCAGGTATACTTGCTGAGGTATTTAGATTAGCGGATATTGCAATCTTGGCTTATCCGGTCTATTTCATTCATCTTGTAGTGGTATTTTTCCTGTTTATATACGCGCCATTTTCAAAAATGGCACATATGGTTTATAGAGCAACAGCAATGGTTTTTGCAAAAAGTACAGGTAGGGAAATTTAACCCTTTAAAGTATCAAGGAATACCATAAAAGAAGGAGGTGAAGGGGGGAGGTTAAGAATATGTAACAAGGGCGTGAAAGTATTTTACTCTTCGAGTAGAATTTTTACTTTTCACTTAATTGGAAGGAGGGGTATATGAGTAGTATTATTTTATTTGCCTTAGTCTGCGGTGCAATAGGCGTTTTATATGCTCTAACGACCGCAACATGGGTATCCAAGCAGGATGCTGGCAGTGAGCGTATGCAACAGATATCAGGTGCTGTAAAAGAAGGCGCTTATGCCTTTCTTGCTCGTGAGTATAAGACAGTTGCTTTAGTGGCAGTTGGACTTATAATCCTGATATCATTAGTCCCAAAACTTGGTATTTGGCCAGCTATAGGATTTCTTATTGGAACGTGTGGCTCAGCACTTACAGGCTATATAGGCATGATGGTTTCTGTGAGGGCAAATGTCCGCACTACACAGGCTGCATACAAAGGGCTCGGTGCAGCACTGAAGCTTGCATTCAAAGGCGGATCAGTTACAGGCATTATGGTAGTGGGCCTCGGCCTCATCAGCCTTGCTGGCTTTTACCTTATAGTAATTTCTGCAATGGATGATGTGCATAAGGCATTCCATGCCCTTATCGGACTTGGTTTCGGCTGCTCTCTGATGAGTGTGTTTGCACGTATCGCCGGCGGTATTTACACAAAGGCTGCTGACGTAGGTGCCGACCTTGTTGGTAAGGTTGAAGCAGGGATACCGGAAGATGACCCGAGGAATCCGGCTGTTATAGCTGACCAGGTTGGAGACAATGTCGGCGATTGTGCTGGCATGGCCGCTGACCTCTATGAGACCTATGTCGTGACACTGGTGGCGGCAATGTTGCTGGCAAAGACTGTTTTTGGGCCGGGGAGCCCATGGGTTGAATTCCCGCTTCTAATCGGCGGCATTTCAATAATAGCCTCTGTTATTGGCACATTTTTTGTGCGCCTTGGCAAGAGCCAGTATATAATGGGTGCCCTTTATAAAGGGTTGGCAGTCTCCGGCATACTTGCTGCAATCGCATTTTACATTGTATCAACAAGGTTTATTGCAAGACTTTCAGGAGCTGATGCAGGAGTCTTTACTGCCAATAGCGTGTTTCTCACAGCAGTAATAGGGCTTGTCCTTACAGGTCTCATAGTTATGATTACAGAATATTTCACATCAAAAAGTTTTGGCCCTGTTAAGCATATAGCAGCAGCAAGCCAGACAGGACATGGCACAAATGTCATAGCCGGTCTGGCTGTCAGTATGAAAGCAACAGGATTGCCTGTTTTAGTAATCGTTGGAGCTATTCTTGGTGCGTATGCATTAGGAGGTGGGTTTAGCGGTAATCCAGGAGCCGGTCTTTTTGCAATTGCCCTTTCAGCGGTTTCAATGCTTTCCATGACTGGTATTGTTGTGGCCATTGACTCATACGGTCCAATTACTGATAACGCTGGAGGTATCGCAGAGATGGCAGAATTACCTAAGGAAATTCGCGCAATAACAGACCCTCTCGATGCAGTCGGAAACACTACAAAGGCTGTTACAAAGGGATATGCTATCGGCTCGGCAGCTCTTGCTGCCTTGGTTCTGTTTGCAGAGTATTCAAGGTCTTTTAAAGAGGCACTTTCATTTGACCTTTCAAACCCGATGGTTCTGGCAGGTCTGTTTATTGGTGGATTACTTCCATACTATTACGGTTCACTCCTTATGGAGGCGGTTGGAAGGGCTGCTGGTAGTATTGTAGAAGAGGTAAGAAGGCAGTTCCGTGAGATAAAAGGTATTATGGAAGGTACGGGAAGACCGGAATACGGGAAGTGCGTTGATATTGTCACAAAGGGAGCAATCAGGCAGATGATGCTACCTGCCCTTATCCCTGTTGTCATACCGGTAGCGGTCGGATTATTTTTAGGTAGGGAGGCACTGGGTGGAGTCCTTATCGGAAGTATAATCACAGGGCTTTTCCAGGCAATAGCCATGACAAGCGGCGGAGGCGCATGGGACAATGCCAAGAAGTTTATCGAGGATGGAATGTACGGCGGGAAGAAGAGCCCTGCACATCAAGCTGCTGTCACAGGCGACACAGTTGGTGATCCATATAAGGATACAGCAGGTCCAGCAATTAACCCTATGATTAAAGTTATCAATATTGTTGCACTGCTGATTGTTCCGCTTATTTAATGTTTTGACATATCTTTAAAGGCCGACTCGATACGAGTCGGCCTTTTTATTCTATAATTATTCAAGAATTTTAAAATTAAGACAGAGAGGATTCAGTCAAGATGCGCAATACAGGTGTAGTAGAACCTGATAAACTTACTTTACCCAAACGTTGTATAAAATGAAGGGCAGACATGCTGAAAAACCTTTTCAAAGCAACGATACCATACCCTTCGGGCTCGCAATGACAGTGTAAATAGCTTGTTTATTAATTATTGGTTATTGGAATTTATTTGATATTTGATTATTGTTTATTGGTGATTGACAGAAGGAGGATTGTATATGTCAGATATTAAAAAGATGTACCGGACCATCATGGATGACCATTTTCCTGATGAGATGATTATTAAATTCGGGAATCAGACTTTGATCTATAGGAAAAGGACATGGAAGATACCTGATGATAAGACAGGCGAATTAATCGAAAAAGGTCTCCGTTATGGTGAAAATCCCGGGCAGGAAGCTGCAGTTTATGAACTCATCAATGGAAATTTGATACTTGGGGATTGCCATTTTATTCAGCCTGGTAATAGCCTTGTGAGCAGCATTACCGAAGAGGATATGATCCAGGCAGGCAAACATCCTGGAAAGACAAATCTGACTGATCTTGATAATGGATTGAATATCATTAAATATTTAATGGATCGTCCTGCTGCATCAATCTTAAAGCATAACAATCCCTGTGGTGCTGCATATGGGAAAACATTGGTTGAGGCATATGACAGAGCAAATATGGCAGACAGAATAGCTGCCTTTGGTGGGTGTCTTGTTGTAAACAGGGCATTGGATAAAGAAACTGCAGAGATGGTGAACAACAATTATCTTGAGGTTGTGGCCGCCCCTGAGTTCGAGGAGGGAACTATACCAATCTTGTCAAAAAGAAAGAATCTGAGGATTATCAGAGTCAATAAAATTAAAGAATTAGAAAAATATAGAACTCTTCGTTTTGTGGACTTCAAATCACTCATTGATGGAGGTATCATCGTTCAGCAGTCCCCTCTGAATAGAATTAAATCAAAGTATGACTTCTTACCAGCAAAGGCAACATATCAGGGCAAAGAGTATGTGATAGAGAGAATGCCCACTGAAAAGGAATATGACGATATGCTTTTTGGGTGGAATGTTGAACAGGGAATTACTTCAAACTCAGTGATTTATGTGAAAGATGGTGTAACAGTTGGTATCGGTACAGGCGAACAGGACAGGGTAGGAGTGGCTGAGATTGCAGTCTTCAAGGCCTATACAAAATATGCTGATGCCTTATGTTTTAAGAGATATGGTGTTCCTTATAAGACTTTTGAGCTTGATGTGAAAAATGGTAAAAGAGATAGGGATAAACTCATTGAGATAGATGAAGAGACTAAAAAGAATAAAGGCGGACTCATAGGAGCTGCAATGGTCTCTGATGCATTCTTTCCTTTCAGGGACGGCGTTGATGTGGGTATTAAAGAAGGTATCTTGGCAATAGTGCATCCAGGAGGCTCTGAAAGAGATTTCGAATCTATAATCGCTTGTAACGAAGCAAATCCAAAAGTGACTATGGTCTTTACAGGCCAGAGGGCATTTAAACACTGAGATTTAAATAAATTTTTCTGCAATAAGTGATGCTGTAATTACAACAGCAGAAAGCATCTGGAATTGAATGGTTCCAGCCTGTGCAGGTACTATTGTGAGAGGATTTGAATGATTTCTCCACATATGCATCGAAGTTTTAATAGCAAGAGGAGCTGAAAGAAGAATCAAAAGAGACCAGACAGGATAGAGTTTAAAAATGATGAGTAAAATCACTGCTATGTAAAAAAACGATTGCAAAGCTATATATCCATATCGCGCATGAGCAGTTCCCAGTCTTACCACAAGATTTCGTTTCCCTGCATTTTTGTCAGCTTCGTAGTCAGGAAATTCGTTTATCCAGAGGATATTTGCAACAACAAAACCATTGGGAATCCCAATGAGAAAAAATTCAGGTTTAAATACCCCACTTATCGCATATCCTGTCCCAAGCGTGATAAGGGGCCCAAAGGCAAAAAAGATAATGAGTTCACCAATGCCTCTTGATTGGAATGAAAACGGTTGCAAAGAGTAGAGTATTCCGCAGAGTCCTCCAATAGCTCCGATTAACAATACCAATGGACGATCCATCATAACTAAAACGCCACCCAGTGATAATGCTATGAGGAAAAACAGTAGTGCCATATATAAAAAAGCATTTTTTGTTAATACATTTTTGAGACGGCTCCTGCTTCCACCGCTAAAAGGAGTGGGAAACTTATTTATTTTATCACTCTCGTCCCAGTCAAAATAATCATTTAAGGTATTCGCACCAAGATGCAAAAAGAAAACACCCATTACCCCTAATAATGCATTGAATAGATAAAAATTACTTTCATACACCCAGCACCACACAGATCCTAACACAGCAGGTAAGACAGAGGCAGACACAAAGGGGAGTCTTGTTCCAAGAATATATGATTTGTTTAATGAAATTACTTTAGCCATCATTTCATCAGTTCTAAATTTTTAACGGGATGGTTGGTTCTGACAAATATAAAGTTAGACTTTATATTTGTCAATAGCTTATTTAAACAGTTACTTTTACCCTATCTGAATAAACTGTTAAAACCCTGATATTGCTGCCCGGGCAAGGTCTACAACTATTGAGGGGAATACGCCGATAGCAAGCACAGCCACTGTTGTCACTATCAGTGCAAGATTCATTGAAGGAGATGTGGAGACGCTGACTTCGACCTTTGGGTCTCTCATGTACATGTACATAACAATCCTCAGATAGAAGTATGCAGATATTACACTGAAGATGACAGCAACAATAACAAGCCATGTGTAACCAGCATCGATTGCACTCATAAATACATATAACTTACCTATAAATCCTGCAGTGGGTGGAATTCCTGTAAGCGAGAACATGAAAATAAGCATAAGTGCTGCTAATAAAGGATGGGTTTTGGCAAGACCTTCGTAGTCTTTGATATCTTCACCTTTGAACCCTTCGGTTCTGAGCATGATTACTACTGCGAAGGCACCGATATTCATGAATGCATAGATCATCAGATACGTCATCATTCCGGCAAGTCCCTCGTTGTTTGCGACAATAACACCGAGAAGGGCGTATCCAGCATGT
>JAOUJR010000287.1 GCA_029883145.1 Nitrospirota bacterium | reverse complement strand
GAAATATTGCCTTTTCTATGCTCCTTTCCTTTGCAAGTATATAAAAGGTTTCTCCAAGATTTATATCATTGATCAAGAGAAGAACATCATCTGATGACAGAAAACTCTTTACTATTTCATAGCTATCTTCTTTTTTTAGATACGCCAGAAGGGCGAATGAGTCGAGCAATTTTTTCTTCCTCACGCCTGAGATTCTCCTTTCGATCTTTTAATAACGCCTTTGTGAGAGAAGGGCCATCCTTAAATATGCCGCAAAAATACTCTATCGGGTCTTCTGGTAATGGATGTATCTCGATATGGTCATTGACAGTTTCAACAGCTACTTTTGAACCTGGTTTTATACCGAGTTTTTCACGCTCATTTTTAGGTATGACAACCTGCCCCTTAGCCGATGTAGTAACAACTGGCATAGGTAAAACCTCCTTATTTTTGTTGAACTAATATATAGTAAGTTTAACTCATTATTTTTTGTTCGTCAAGGATAACTTTATCTTTTAACAAAATCAAAGCATAAACTTAAATCATCTGAATCAATACACGCACTTTTCTCATCGGGTTGCCAGTGTTTTGCTCACATGATAGTTATCGACTTATATATATTTTTGATTTAGAATATTATTATATGAAACTTTTAATGCATATCTGTTGTGCAAATTGCAGCTTATATCCTCTTCAGAACCTTTTCTCAAATGGTATTGATGTGAAAGGACTCTGGCTCAATCCAAACATTCATCCTTATACTGAATATCAGAAGCGTCTTGAGTCTTTAGAAAATCTTCAGAAAATATGGGGTCTTGATATCGAATACATTGACCACTATGGTCTCACAGACTTTCTGAGGACAGTAGTAAACAGAGAAGATAACCGATGCATCTTATGTTATTCTATGAGGCTTGATGAGACAGCAAAGACTGCGAAGAAAATGGGGCTCGACGGGTTTACCACTTCTCTTCTTGTAAGTCCTTACCAGAAATTTGATATTTTGACATCTGTAGGCAAAGAGAGCGAGAAAAAATATTCTATTCCTTTTTATTGTGAAGACTTCAGGCATGGGTGGAAAGATGGCATCATCCTTTCAAGGAAACTCGGACTTTATAGACAAAAGTACTGCGGGTGTATCTATTCGGAGATGGAGAGATACCTAAAAACAGAAAGTAGAAATTAGAAAATAGAAATTAAAGTGAAATACATGGCTGACGGTATTCAGTATATAGGAAAATTTCTTATAATCTTTGGCATCATTATTGTCGCTGTCGGCGGATTGCTGCTTATTTCAGAGAAAATACCCTGGATTGGAAGACTTCCCGGTGACATCATAATCCAGAAAAAGAATTTTACATTCTATTTTCCGTTGGCAACAAGTATACTCATAAGTCTGATATTGACTTTATTTTTCTGGATCATCAGCCGGAGATAAGAAAATAGTAATGAGGCCCTTTCTCATAATTTTGACAATTCTGATAAGCATATGGAATGCAGATGCTGCGGAGACCGTAAAAGTGCTTATTGTAAACGACATATATTCCAAAAGCCCTGAAAAGGGTGAGAAAATAAAAAAGCTGGGAAGCATAGAGGGAAACCTCCTTGTAACAGGCACGCGTTACAGTGGAAATATTGAGGTCTGGAGAGGAGATAACGGATTCTATCTCATAAACGAACTCCCTTTGGAAGAATATGTAAAGGGGGTGGTTATTGCTGAAGTTGGTCCGAACTGGGAAATGGAAGCGCTCAAGGCACAGGCAGTGATATCAAGGACATACGCTCTCTATCAGAAAAAGACAAATGGGGACTCCATATACCATCTCACCTCTTCTGTCCTTCACCAGGTTTATAAGGGCAGTAGCTCGGACATTCGCGTAGCATATGCAGTTGAAGGGACAAGCGGTGAAATTCTCACCTTCAACGGGAGCACCATAGAGCCTTTTTATCACTCAACCTGCGGTGGAAAAACAGAGAGACCAGAGGAAGTATTCATGAAAAGCTATCCCTATCTCAGGTCAGTTGAATCAAATTGTGAAACATCACCATACTGGGTCTGGGAAAGAAAGATTCCTTTAAAAGAGATAGAAAATGCCCTGAAGCTCACAGGAATAAAAAAGATTACCATAAAATCTTATACCTTAACAAAGAGAGTAAAAGAGCTCAGTATTGTCTATAACTCTGGTATCACAACATTGAGGGCGACAGACTTTAGAAGAGCACTTGGATGGAGCACCCTCCCCAGCACAAACTTCACCATTTCAAAAGATGGGGATTCGATTCTGTTCAGTGGGAAGGGATATGGTCATGGCGTCGGCCTCTGTCAATGGAGCGCTCATCAGATGGCATCAGAAGGTAAAAATTATAAAGACATCCTGTCCTTCTTTTATCCAGGGACAACCTTACAGTTCTATGAAGGTCGCTGATTTCGATTTTTTTCTTCCAAAGGGTCTGATTGCTAAAAGGCCATTAAACGAACGTGCACATTCGAGACTCCTTGTGCTTCATAGGAATGGTAAGGTAGAGCATAAAATGTTCTCTGACCTTCTCTCATATCTCGACCCTGGAGACATGCTGCTGATGAACAACACAAAGGTTTTTCCCGCAAGACTCACAGGTTATAAACAGACTGGTGGAAAACTTGATATCCTTCTTGTGCGAGAAAAGGAAGACAATATGTGGGAGGTGCTCTCAAGGGGAAGATACACGGGATCACTCAAGATTTCTGAAGAACTTCAAGCAGATCTCTATGACGGAAAAACTGCACGCTTTACCTATTCCGGAAATCTCAGGGATATCATCTGGAAACATGGGAACATGCCACTCCCACCATACATAAAACGCACACCCGATGAATCAGATAAAGAAAGATACCAGACCATATATGCAAAGGAAGAAGGCTCTATTGCAGCTCCTACAGCAGGCCTTCACTTTACTGAAAGATTACTCAGGGAGATTTCCTTAAAGGGCATAGTAATGAGAGAACTGACATTGCAAGTAGGCATCGGCACATTCAGACCTGTGAGAAGCAAAAAAGTAACTGAACATTCTATGGACCCTGAATACTTTGAAATAGATAATAGCATCATCTCTGAAATCAATAAAATTAAGGAATCGGGTAAAAAGATTTTTTCCGTGGGAACGACTTCAACAAGGGCGATAGAGGGATATTTCAGTGGGAATTGTGACGTCACTTCTGAAAATGGAAAGC
>JAOUJR010000286.1 GCA_029883145.1 Nitrospirota bacterium | reverse complement strand
ATGATTCTCTCAGAGGTAAAGAGAGCTTTTTATCTTCGCTCAATGGGATTCGGCAGCTTGTCGATGCAGGTATTATGGTTACTCTCAATACTACCCTCTCGAAGGTCAATGCACCATATCTCGTGGAAGTAAAAAAACTTGCTCATGAATTGGGAGCACAGCGTTTTGGTTTCTCAAGGTTGGTGCCTTATGGAATAGGCAGTTCTCTGCTGGATAAGATGCTCTTAAAAGAAGAGGTATCAACCCTTTATCATAATATGTTTGATGAGAGCATCAATTCCTTAGAGGTAGTATCAGGAGATCCGCTTGTCTCACAGATGTACGACGACAAACCATCCGGAGGGAATATCGCTTTAGGTGGATGTGCAGCAGGAATCTCTGGCCTCACTATACTGCCTGATGGGACAATAACCCCTTGCAGGAGGATGCCTATAGCTATTGGGAACATAAGAGTTGACTCCTTAAGGGAAATCTGGGCAACGTCTTCAGTCTTAGAAGCCCTGAGAAACAGAGCGTTATACAAGGGCAAGTGCGGTGCTTGTGACAGATGGTCAACCTGCAGAGGATGCAGGGCGATCGCTTATGCATACTCAAAGTCAACAGGAAATGGAGACTTTTTGGCAGAAGATCCACAGTGTTTTATCTGTAAATAATAAAACCACCTTATTTATAAACTTCCTTATGGGTTGTATACTCAAAGTCACTCAACGAACAAGACAGAACATGTGTTTCTCATTATTTCCTGATATCTTCTGCGTTGTGTATTAATGTTTTGGTATTTCTTCGACCTTCTTCCAGGTCTCGTCCGGATCAAAAATTTTCATTGCCTTTGCGATACTCTCTGTATTTTTGCCGAGATTCTTTTCATAAATAATCCCTTCTTGATTTACAATAAAGGTCATGATACCCGAGTTCCCATACTTTGCGGGATAAGCGACAAGAGCAAAACCAAGGATCATCTTTCCTTTGACCACATAGTTATACGAACCTCCTGTAGCGTGCTCTCCTTGTTCCTTCAGTATCTTGTAATAATACCCGTGGTAGGGTGCAAAGGTAAAACCCTCAGGTTGTTTAGCATATCCTTCCTTTGCTGCCTGTGCAACGAGAGGACCAAGGGGGCTCATTTCTTCACCTTCTTTTGCCTCCCAGTAAAGTCCATCTCGTTTTCCCTTTGTGCTGATAAATTTTTGGGCGAATTCCACTGCCCCGTCACCTTTACAATCCTTGCTCGCATATTCACGCTGTGCATCAACATGAGCATGAAGAACCTCAATAACATTCAACTCGTTTCTTCCTATTCTCCGATTCAGTATCTCTTCCTTTGCCGCTTTTGTGTCGAAAATCCAGGTATTGTCTTTCTTTACAATCGGTATCGGCAAAGGCCAGTCATTTGCACCTACGTGGAGGACCAATTTGTCGGCAGATTCCTCGAGTTTGTTCTTCTCGTCATAGGCTTTAAGGAACTTTTCACGACCTGTCTTATCTGCTACCTCATCACCGGAAGAGATCACTTTTTTGCCCCCAGGGCCCAAAATGGCCAACATTCCTTTTATATCATCTGCCCTGACTGCAACGACGAGAGCTCTCACCGCTTCTTCAGGTGAGGCAAAACTCTTCTGACTGATTCTTTTAGCAAGCGAGGGTGAATAGGCCCCGCTCAAAAGTATGAGAGCAGTGATGATGAAAGTCAGCGCGGTGAGATAGTAAGGAACACTTTTATTATCTTTATTCCATTTACCTTTATTCATTTTTTCCTCCCTACACATCTATAATCATTTCTATGTTTTGGTCAAACATATCGAATTAATAATCTATTTCGAGATTATTTCCGGACTCCGCCACCGCTTTTGGCTCCACCACCACTGCGGACTCCGCCACTACTTTTGGCTCCACCACTACTTTTGGCTCCACCACCACTGCGGACTCCGCCACTGCTTTTGACTCCACCACCGCTGCGGACTCCGCTAATGCTCTGGCGGCTTGTAACCCCGCGTTCGCTCGCCTTGCGCTCAAATTTCCCGTTATCAATGCCGCTGAAGGCATTGTCCCGGATTGCAGGTCTCTGAACTTTTTCGCGTTCAATCCTTCCGGTAGTGCCAGGAACTCCACGACTTCCAACAGTGCCTGGCTTCTGGACTTTTTCGCGTTCAATCCTTCCGGTAGTGCCAGGAACTCCACGACTCCCAACAGTGCCTGGCTTCTGGACTTTTTCGCGTTCAATCCTTCCGGTAGTGCCAGGAACTCCACGACTCTCAGTAGTGCCTCTTTGAATGGTGCCTTGCAGAGATTCCCTAGTCTGCCTCTCAAAACCTCTGCTGGTATAACCGCGAGCCTCTGGCGTTGGCCGGGATATGCGAGAGGGCTGTCCGAAACGCTGACTCGTTGCCCCGTCTCTGTAAGCGACCCCTTTTCTGTGACCCCGGTCATGCCTCCAGGTATGTCTGTCGAAATCCCGCCTATCAAACCTGTGGAACCGACTTGTTCTGTTAATATCTATATAGACGTGATGGTGATGCCAGTCAAACCAGCTCCATGAGGCTATACCAATTCCTACAAAAATCCCGAAACCAAAGCCGATAAATCCGGTTGAAATAAACGGACCGGGCGGATAATACCAATAATACGGGGGATAGGCAGGATACCACCACGGACCATATACATAGAGAGAGTCGTACACCGGCACATAAATGATTTCGGGATTTGCTGGCTCGATATAGATAGTCTCCTGCTCGACGATGACCTTCTGTTCCTTTGTTGTCGTGAGATTTCCCTGTTCCTGAGCTTTCCTGCGCAATTCCTGTATGGTATCCATAACTTCATCCTGCTGACTCAGAAAAGCGTCTCCCAGTTTTGTCGTCTGATCAAGCTTTTCGCTCATTGCATAGAGGACATCAGGAAAATGACAGAGTGATTTCACGCTTGCATCCCATGTCTTCTCTTGCAACGCTCTGTCAAGTTCATCGCCTGTTAGGTTTTTGTTTTCTCTTATCCACCGTTCAGCCTCGACCACTTCAATCGGATATGTCGACGCCATCAGTATCTGGGCTATGAGTGAATCAGGATACAAGGCGATCGGCGCAAGCATCTGTGCCAGCTCTTCTTTCTTAAACTTGGCGGGTTGTTCTGTTTGTCCGGAATCCTGAGCCATTATCCCGGGTGGTATCACAAGCATGACAATGATCACCCATGCTAACAAT